>VXNE01000422.1:3152-7956 GCA_009840715.1 Gammaproteobacteria bacterium | reverse complement strand
CGCGGCCCGCCATCGCCCCAATCGGGGGCGGCGCGACGGCTGCCCGCCCCCCCGGCGCCGGGGGGCGCGGCGGCGGCGCAGCCCGCGCTCACGCCGTAGATGGTGGCGATCTCGGTTGGGTTCCGGATGACGAGGCTGTCGTAGATATGGCGCGTCGAATTGCCGCGCGTGTCCATGCCGCGCACGGAGTGTCCGAGGGCCATCCGGTTGAAGGTGTCCCAACTGCCCGTGTCGGCCATGCGCATGAAACCGCCCTTGGGGGCGTCGGGATTCACCCAGTCGAAGTGCTCGAAGCCGGGCGGGAGCTTCGGCTCGCCCAGGAAGGCGTACGCGTGGCGGCAGGGCGCGTCCTCCGCGTCGGCTGCCGCGCAATGCGCGGTGGCGGCCGAGGCGGCCAGTGCGGCGGCGAGAGCGAGCCGGGCGAGCAGTATCCCGAACTCCATTGCTCCCTCCGTTTGTCCGTGTGCGTGCGTCCCACGCCCGGAGCGGAACGTTAGTGAGGTATACGGGGCAAGTCCACAGGGTCGGTGGGGCGCGACGTCTACTGCCCAGCCTGCAACTGCACCTGTGTGCCGGCGACATCGGCGCCCGGCCCGATCGCCCTGCGCGGATCGAGGGCGTCCCGGACGGCCTCCCCGATGAAGATCAGCAGCGTCAGCAGCACGGCGAGCGCGATAAACACGGTGATCCCCAGCCAGGGCGCCTGCAGGTTTGCCTTGGCGGCCGAGAGCAGGCGGCCGAAGGACGGCGAGTCGTACGGGAGGCCGAAGCCGAGGAAGTCGAGAAACGTCAGGATCGTGATCGCCCCGGTCAGGATGAAGGGCAGGTAGGTGAGCGCCGCCACCGTGGCGTTCGGCAGCACGTGCTTGCGCATGATGACGAGGTTCGAGACGCCGAGCGCCCGGGCCGCGCGCACGAACTCGAAGTTCCGGGCCCGCAGGAACTCCGCCCGAACGACGCCAACGAGCGCCATCCAGCTGAAGAGCGAGAGGATCGCGAGTAGCCAGAAGACGTTCGGTTCGACGACGCTCGCGAGGATGATGAGCACGAACAGGATCGGCAGGCCTTCCCAGATCTCCACCAGCCTTTGGCCGAGCAGGTCGGTGAGTCCGCCGAAGTAACCCTGCAACGCGCCGACGAGGACCCCGATGGCCGAACTTGCCACGGTCAGGGAGAGGCCGAACAGCACGGACAGCCGGAACCCGTACAGCACCTTCGCGAAGACGTCGGTCGCGCCGCCGTCGGTGCCCAGGATGTGGTCGGCATCGGGGGGCGATGGCAGGTCCGCGATGCCCCAGTCGATGGTGTTGTGCGAGAAACGGACCGGCGGCCAAAGGGCCCAGCCGTCCGCCTCGATCAGGTCCATGACGTAGGGGTCGCGATAGAAGGCCTCGGTCAGGAGCTCGCCGCCGAGTTCGGCCTCCGAGTAGGTGAACCAGACCGGGAAGTGCAGTTCGCCCCCGAGCGAGAAGACGATGGGCCTGTCGTTGGCGATGAACTCCGCGAAGAGCGAAGCGAGGAACAGCACGCAGAAGAGCCACAACGACACGTAACCCCTGCGGTTGGCCCGGAAGTTCTGCAGCCGGCGTCGCGTCAGCGGGGTCATTCGCCGCGCCCCTCGAAGTCGATGCGCGGATCCACCAGGACGTACGTCAGGTCGCCGACGAGCCGCATCGTCATGCCGATGAGCGTGAAGCAGAAGAGCGTGCCGAAGACGATCGGGTAGTCGCGCTTCACCACGGCGTCGTAGCCCAAGAGGCCGATGCCGTCGAGGGAGAAGATCACCTCGATGGCGAGTGCGCCGGTGAAGAGGATGCCGATGAACGCCGCCGGAAACCCGGCGATCACGATCAGCATTGCGTTGCGGAAGACGTGGCCGAAAAGCACGCGCGGCTCCGAGAGGCCCTTGGCCCGGGCGGTCAGCACGAACTGCTTGCCGATCTCCTCGAGGAAGGTGTTCTTCGTCAGCATGGTGAGCGTCGCGAAACCGCCCACGGTGAGCGCCGTCAGGGGCAGGACGAGGTGCCACAGGTAATCCCCGATCTGCTGGCCCAGGGTGAGTTGATCGAAGGAGTCCGACACGAGCCCCCGCATCGGGAACCAGTCGAGGTACGTGCCCCCGGCGAAGAACACGATCAGCATGACGGCGAACAGGTAGCCGGGGATGGCGTAGGCGGTGAAGACGATGGCGCTGGTCCAGACGTCGAAGCGGGTACCGTCGCGCACGGCCTTCGCCACGCCGAGCGGGATCGAGATGGTGTAGATGGCGAGCAGCGACCAGAGTCCCAGGGAGATCGACACCGGCAGGCGGCTCGCGATGAGTTCGATCACTGCCCGGTCCTGGAAGTAACTGGTGCCGAAGTCCAGGCGCACGTAGTTCCAGATCATCAGGAAGAAACGCTCGTGGGCCGGCTTGTCGAAGCCGAACTGCGCTTCCAGTTTCGCGAGTTGCTCCGGGTCGAGACCGGAGCCGCCCTGGTAGCCGCCCGGGTCGGCCGGCCCCATGCTCTCGGCGGCGGAGATGGCGGCCGTGGTCGTCATCGACAGGCCGGACATCTCGGCGATCGCCTGTTCCACCGGGCCACCCGGGGCGAACTGCACGATGACGAAGTTGATCACCATCACGCCGAACAGGGTCGGCGGGATCAGGAGGGCGCGGCGCAGGATGTAGCGGCCCATGGGCTTACTCCCGGCCGACCCAGCGGGACACGGCCCCGGCCTTGTCCGGATCCCACCACCAGGTGTCGACGAAGGCGTTGCGGTCGAGCGGCATCGGGGGTGGTTGGCCGTAGCGGTCCCAGTAGGCGATCCCGATCTTCACTTTCGACATGCCGGGGATGAAGTAGAAGTTCCACAACAGCACGCGGTCGAGCGCACGCACGGCGGCGACGTAATCCTCGTAGGTGGAGGCGGCCTGGAGCGCCTCGATGAGCCGGTCCACCGCGGGATTACGGATGTTGGCCCAGTTGTTGCTGAGGGGCGCGTTGGCCGCGGCGGTGGAGAAGGCGTTGGCGATGACGAGGCTCGGGGTGTTGTCCGGAAGGAACCAGACCGCGCCGGCGTCGAAATCCCCCGACCGCATACGATAGAGCCAGTTGGAGATCTCCGGCGACTTGATCGAGGACTCGATGCCGACACGCCGCAGCACTCGGACATAGGGGATGAACGAACCGCCGAGCGCCGGCGAGACCGCGACGAAGCGGATGAAAAACGGCTCCCCGGTGCGCTCGTGCACCAGCCGGTTGTCCCGGATCACCCAGCCCGCCTCGCGAAGGAGTTCCGCGGCACGCAACAGGTTGCGACGGTGCCACCCGGAGCCCTGGTTGGGCGGGGGCCCGTAGGGCTCGGTGAACACGCGTGGGGGCACGAGGTCGCGCAGCGGCTCGAGCAGGGCCAGTTCGCGTGCGTCCGGCAGGCCGGTGGCGGCCAGGTGGGACCGGTGGAAAAAGCTCGTCGCCACGTCGAAGAAGCCGTAGCCGCCGCGCCGGTTGCCCCACCGGAAGTCGTTCAGGAGCCACAGGGCCTCGCGTACGCGGATGTCCTGGAAGCGCGGCTGTTCGAGGTTCCAGAAAATCGGCCACCAGAGGCCGGCGGGTTTCGAGCGGGGCAGGTAGTCGAGCCGGAAGAGCCCGGCGTCGACCGGCGGAAAGTCGTACGCGGTGGCCCAGCGGCGCGGCACGTTCTCGACGTGGATGTCGATGGCGTTGCCCTTCACCGCCTCGGTCTGCATCTGGTCGTCGCGAAAGTAGTCGTACTTGACGCGGTCGAAGTTGTAGCGGCCGCGGTTCACCGGCAGGTCGCGCCCCCAGTAATCCGGGTCGCGCCGCCACTCGATCCAGCGCCCGATGTCGTAGTCCGCGATGCGGTAGGGGCCCGAACCGAGCGGAGGACGCACGGTGGTCTTGCCGGGATCGTTGCCGGGTGCGGTCCAGTAGTGCTCGGGCAGGATCGACGCCTCCCCGATGCGGATCGGCAGCAGGCGGTTGTGGCGGTGCTCGGGCAGGACGTGGTAGCGAACGCGGTTCCCGTCGATGACTTCCACGCCGGAGAACGGGACCGCGGCCGCCGCGATCGACGGATTCGCCTTCTCCTTGTAGACCGCGAAGCTGAAGGCCAGGTCGCCGGCGTCCATGGGCTCGCCGTCATGCCAGGTGGGGCCGTCGCGCAACCGGAACTCGATCCAGGCGCCGTCCGGCGCCACGGAGATGCACTCGGCCACCAGCCCGTAGACGGTGGCCGGCTCGTCGGGCGAGCGGATCGCGAGGCTGTCGTACAGGTGGCGTTCCGTGGCTCCCGCGGTGCCCATGCCACGGACCACGCGGCCGAGGGCCATCGAGTTGAAGCTGTCCCAGTTGCCCATGTCGGGGACGCGGATGAGGCCGCCCTTGGGCGCATCGGGATTGACCCAGTCGAAGTGCTCGAAGTCGGGTGGGTACTTTGGTTCGGACAGAAAGGCGTAGCCGTGGTTGCAGGGGACTTCCGGGGCCGCGGCACCGGGGGCCGCGGCGTCCGCCTGGGCGCCCTGGGCTGCGAGGATGCAGACCAGCAGAGCGCACCACGGTGGGGGACGGTCGCGACCGCGCGTCATGCCGGCGTACTCCGTTCCGCCCGCGGCGTCAGTCGAATGCGGCGACGATCTCTGCCTCGACCTGCTGGAACTTCTCGATGTCGCCCGTGCGGATGAAGCCGAACATGATCTCGTCGACGCCGGCGTCGACGCACACGCCCCTGCGGTCGATGAGGTTGTTACGCGGGCCGGACATCGAACCGGGGCCGAGGGCCATCACCAACCGAAACGTGGCGG
>VXNE01000422.1:0-3142 GCA_009840715.1 Gammaproteobacteria bacterium | reverse complement strand
TTTTGTGGGATGTGTATTTTGTTTTTACTTCACTGTCTGTGCGTCCAGTGGCGTCAACTTGTGATTGGCGCGCGGGGGTTTTACGCCTAACATTTTGTGGTCCCCGCGGGGGTCTACGAACTCGCCGATGCGGTCGATGAGGTAGTTCCGCGGGCCGGACATCGAACCTGGGCCGAGGGCCTTCACGAAGCGATCCGTGGCGGCCTCGTCCTCGGTGATCTGCAGCGGCATCAGGAGCGTACGGCGGATCTCGGCGGGGTCCCGCCCCACGTCCTCGCAGTGTTTCTCGAGCACCGCGGTCTTGTGCCGGTACACCTCCATGGACATGCCCTGGCGCGCCCAGCCGTCCAGGTTGAAGACGTCGCCGTACATCGCGAGGGTGCGCAACGTGCGGCGCTCACCCGTGCCGCCCACCATCATGGGCGTATGGGGTTGCTGGTAGCACCCGGGTTCGAGGGGCGCCTGGTCGAGGTGGTAGTACTCGCCGTGGTAGTCCACCGGCCCATCCGCCGTGAACATCAGCCGAATCAGTTCGCACGCCTCCTGGAAGCGGTCCTGGCGCTCCTTCATCGACGGGAAGTCCCAGCCATAGGCCTCGTGCTCCCGCTTGAACCAGGCGGCGCCGAGCGCCAGCGTGAAGCGACCCCGTGACGCCTGGTCGAGCGTCGCCGCCATCTTGGCCACGAGGGCGGGGTTGCGATACGTGTTGCCGAGCACCAGGTGACCGAGCCGCAGCCGCTCCGTCATTCCGGCAACGACGGAGATCAGCGTGAAGCCTTCGAAGGCCGTCCGGTGCTCCTCCCGCCCCGGGGGAAGGAAATGGTCGGCGAACCACAGGCTGTGCCAGCGGCCGGCCTCCATCGCCCGGATGGACGCCTCGAGATCGTCCCACGTGGTGTCGTAGCAGTTGACCTGCACTCCGAACTTCATGCTTCCTCCCCGCCTCAACGCTGACCGTTTGCCGCCAGCCGCGGCACTTCCTGGTTCTGCTCCAGGTACGGGAAGATGTCGTCGAAGCCGATCAGCTCCCGCATGCGGTCCGGGTCCGCGCAGTCCTCCCACGGCGTGTCCCGCAACGTGATGCGGGTGTTCTCCTGCGGGAGGACGGCTACGTGGCGATAGTACGGCACGGCGCACAGGCGCAGGCCGGGCGTCTTCTTCGGGAAAGCCCCGTGCCAGGTCGTGCCCGGGAAGACGATCACCGATCCCCGGGGCGCTTCCGCCGGCACCGCCTTCCGCCGCCCTTGGCTGCACGGGGTGCCCGTTCGACCGGTGCGAGCCCGGGACATAGGCCAGCGCTCCGCCCTCCAGTGTGTAGTCCGTCAGGCACCAGGTCGCGTTGGCCGTGAGCGCCGTCCTGCCCCATGGCAGCGGGTTGAGGCCCTGGTCGCAGAGCAGGGCGAGGCCCGGTCCGTAGCCGAAGTCGCCCTGCCACTTGACGAACGAGTTGCTGCTGCTGAGCCGGCGCGCCCGCCCTCCCGCCGCGGCGTGGAGAAAGTCGCTGGGTCCGACGAGGTGGTCGATGAGCGCGTCCGCCACCGGGTTGACGGCGAGGTCCCGGAAGCAGCGGTCGAGCTGCAGGATCTGCTGGATGATCATCTGCGTGGCGGGTGGCGGCTTCTCGTTGTCCTCGAGGACGCTCCTGCCCCCCTCCTCGGTCGGCCACTCCAGTTGGCCGAGCGGACCGTCCTCGACCGTGATCGGGCAACCGGTCATCTCCTCGAAACGCCGGCAAAGGACTTCCGTGCAACGGTCGAGGAGTTCGGGGGTGACGCCGGTGACGTCCGGCGGCACGATGGTCAGGCCGTCGCTTTCGAGTTCCAGCACGAAGCGCTCGAGCCCGAGGCCGGTGATCTCTTCGCTCAACTGGGTCGCCGTGGTCCGCATCGCTAGTCCGCCTCGCTGCCATTCGTGAGTGGAGTTAGGAGTTTGGACTACATTGTGGTGTCGCGAAAGCCGGCTGGGACCCTGAGCCGGCGCGCGAAACGGTCCGACACCCTGCTAGCATGGCGAGACGACATCTGGGGGGATGGCGGCAATGGATCTGGACGGGAGCTGGGTCAACCAGAACGGCTCAACCCTTCGGCTGGCCGTGGCGTCGGACGGAACGGTGACCGGGGAGTTCCGCACCCGGAAGGGACGTGCCGCCGCGGGTCGTTCCTACGATGTGGTCGGCCGCCGTAACGCCGGCCTGGTCGCCTTCCACGTGGACTGGCAGGACCTCGAGGTGAACCTGCACGCCATGGTCTCGTTCACCGGGCGCCTGCTCGTCGACGAGGACGGCCACGACGCCATCCACACGGTCTGGGTGCTGGCGCGGGAGTACGAGGACCAGGCCCAGACGTATCCGACCGAAGCCTGGAACGCCTTTCTCACGAACGCGGATACCTGGCGCCGCGTCTGACCGAGCGGCGTCGCGCCCTTGCTAACATCCGGGCTTTCACCCGGTCGCAGCGGCGGAGGACTCCATGGCATACGACGCGTTCGATCTTTCCGGCAAGGTGGCGGTGGTTACGGGTGGCAACGGGGGCATCGGCCTCGGGTTCGCCCGCGCCGTGGCTGCCGCCGGCGCCGACGTCAGCATCTGGGGCACGAACCCGGACAAGAACGCCGCCGCGGAGAAAGAGCTGAAGGAGATCAACCCGTCGGCGTCCGCCACGATCTGCGACGTCTCGAACGAGTCGGCGGTGGAGGAAGCCATGGCCGGGGTCATCGCGCGCTATGGCCGCGTGGACGCGTGCTTCCCCAACGCCGGGATCGGTACACAGAACCAGAAGCCCTTCTTCGAGCACTCCAACGAGGACTGGTTCAGCGTCATCGACGTGAACCTCCACGGCGTCTTCTACACGCTGCGCGCCGCGACTCGTCAAATGGTGGAGCAGGGCGAAGGCGGCACCCTCGTGCTGACCGCCAGCGGCACCGCCATCCAGGGCGCGGCCAAGGGCCAGGCCTACGCGGCGACCACCCGGCCCCGCCCGTGGTGGTTTGGGGCGCGGTTTCGGGACGGGACAAGCCCGTCCCCTACGGTCGCCCGTCTGGCGTCCTGCACGATTATCGGCAATGGGACGGGACAAATCGGGTCCGGTCCGTGCGTGAATTCGAGACGGGACGGGACAAGCCCGTCCCCGTCCGTGCGTGAATT
>VXNE01000589.1 GCA_009840715.1 Gammaproteobacteria bacterium | reverse complement strand
GGGTTGCCCGGGACGATGTAGAACCGCCATGCCGGCTTCCCGGTTTCGGCGTCGTAGGCGGTGACGTAGCCGCGCGCGGGACCGTTCTCCGTCCCGCCGTTGCCGATCAGCACCTTCCCGCGGAACGCCTTCGGGGCGCCGGTGATGTACATCGCCTTCGAGGGATCGATCGTGGTGGCGGTCCACACATGCTCACCGGTCGCAGCCCTGAGCGCGATGAGCCGCCCGTCGATGGTCGGGATGAAGACCTTGTCGCCCCACATCGCGAGGCCCCGGCTGCCGTGCACGAAGGCCAGGCGCATGCGGTGCGCCGCGTGTTTCGTCACCTCTGGATCGTAGGTCCACAGGAGTTCCCCGGTGACGGCATCCACGGCGCGCGCGATGTTGCGGGAACCGACGAAGTACATGACGCCGTCGGCCACCAGCGGCGTCGACACGAGCCCTACGGCGTCCGGCACGTCCAGGTACCAGTCGAGCTTGAGCCCGGCGACGTTCTCGCTGTTGATCTGATCGAGCGGGGCGAAGCGTTGCTCGTTGTGGTTGCGGCCGTAGGTGAGCCACTCGGCGGTGTTGCTCGCGTCCGCGATGGCCGCGTCGTCGACGGCGCGGGACTCCTCTGCCGCGCACGTCAGGCCCCAGGCGCACAGCGCCAGAACAGTTACCCGGTTCATGTAGCCCCCTCGCACCCCTGCGGTCAGGGGTGACGCTACTGGCCGCCTCTCGTCATGTCAAAGGCGGCGAGGCGCGGGCGACGACAAGCGTCGCCCCTACTCGAAGCGCAGGCTCTCGACGATCTCCGAAGCCTCCTCACTACCCCGGGACGGATGCGCCACGACCATGACCAGGCGTCCACCGCGATAGGCGCTGACGAGCTGGGTCGCCACCGTCGCACCACGTTCAACATCGCGCCACCGGACCTCCGACCGGTACGCCGACGAGCCGTCGCCGAGCGTGATCGGTTCGTTGCGCGTCACTTCGAAGTCGGCACCCGTTCCGGACGCCTCGGTCAGTCCGACGAAGTACTCCGCCGCCTTCTCGATCGGCATGAGGATGCCGGCGAACGGAAAGTCCGTGATGGAGACGTGGACGTCCACGCCGTCCGGAGTCGAGCCCGAGAAGACCTCGCCAGGCGCCTCGGGCCCGCGCTCGCGGGTACCTGACGGAAGGCCCATGCTGAACGCCGGGAACCCCTCGTGCCGGTACGTGGACGATCCTTCCGGACCGGCCGCCGGCTCATCGGCGAACGCCGGCCCGGCCGCAAGGGCGAGGAGCCACGCGGCGATCGTCTGGACAAGCATCTCTTTTCTCCCGGCCTGCATCTGTATCGCTTGCAGTCCACCATTTGTAACGCGTTCAACCGGCCATTTGTCACGCATGCGCCGCTGCCAACCCCGTCGGCCCCCTTCAACCATAGACCGGCACGCCTTCCCCGAGCGCTTCGAGCCCCGCAAAGTCCCGATCACCCGTGACCAGCGCGATGCTCGAGGTTTCGAGCGCCGTGGCCATCTGTATGGCGTCGGGCAAGCGCAACCTTGAGCGCGAACGTATCCGGGCCGCCCGTTCGGCGATCGCGGCCGTGACATCGACGAGCTGCCAGACCGGCGGCGTGGTCAGGGCGTCCCGGTACCTTCGGACCAACGCCTCGTTACCGGTGCGCAACGGTCCGGTCAGAACCTCCGCCAGCGTGATCGTCGAGATCGTCAACTGATACTGCGACGCCTGCGCACGATCAAAGAAGCCCGCGTAACGAGGCCCCATCTCCGGATGGTCTTCCAGCATGTAGACGATGGGGGCCGTGTCCACTGTCACCCGGCCACGCCCCGGGAGTTCCCTGATGTCCCTCAGGGCCACTCGTCCCGCAGCTCGCGGACAAACTCCGCGGCGTCCCCGAAGCAACCCTCCGCGGACCCGCGCAACTCGGCCAGGGTCGGTGCCTGGCTGAGCGCTTCGGGGACCGGGACGACCGCCGCGTACGGAACGCCCCGTTTCGTGACGATCGTCACGACGCCATCACGGTTCGCGGCTCCGAGGATCTCCGCGAACCGGATCCTGGCCTCCTCGACGCCAGCCTCTCTGACCGTATCTGCCACGTCGGAGTACTCCTGTACGTTCCGTACAGGTTACCCGTCAGATCGGCTCGGGGCAATGAGCAGGGGCAGCTCGTTGACCGAGCGGTTGACGGGCCCGGATCCTCCCGCAACGATACCGCACCCAATCACGGCGCGGCGTGCCGTCGTCGCTCTCTTCAGCGCAGGGAAGCCTCCATGCCCACCGACCACCGTATCGAGATCAACCGCCGCCACTGGAACGAATGCACCCCGGTGCACGCGGCCTCCGACTTCTACGACGTCGAGAGCTTCAAGGCCGGACGGATCACCCTGAGCGACCTCGAGCGCACAGGTGTCGGGGACGTCAAGGGCAAGTCGCTCCTCCACCTGCAGTGCCACTTCGGACTCGACACCCTGTCGTGGGCGCGGCTCGGCGCGCGGACCACGGGCGTCGACCTCGCGGACGACGCCATCACCACCGCGCGCAAGCTGAACGACGAAGTCGGTCTCGATGCGCGGTTCATCCGGGCGAACGTGTATGACCTGCCCGAGGTCCTCGACGAACAGTTCGATGTCGTCTACACGGCCATGGGCGTGCTCGTCTGGCTGCCCGATCTCGCCCGGTGGGCAGAGGTCGTCGCGCACCACCTGCAACCCGGCGGGCTCTTCTACCTGCTGGAGGTCCACCCGCTCGCGCAGGTCTTCGATGAAACCAGTCAGGTCGGCGCTCCCGCGGACCTGCGCGTCGCGCACGGCTACTTCCCGGACGCCGCCGGTACGATGTATCCCGGCAACGCGCCCTCGTACGCCGGCGAGGACATCATCGAGAGCCCGGCGTGGGAGTGGCAGCACAGCCTCGCGGAGATACTCGGCGCGCTGCTCGACGCCGGGTTGCGGCTCACCTCGTTCGACGAACACCCCGTGACGATGTATCGACAGTTCCCGGGCATGGTGCGCGGCGACGACGGGCTGTGGCGGCTACCGTTCCCGGGCGACATGATGCCGCTGATCTTCACGCTGACGGCGACGCTGTAGGGGCGGGGCTTGTCCCCGCCCGTGGTGGTCCGTGCACGATTTCGGGACGGGACGCCACAAGGGCGTCCCCTACGGCGCCTGGGGTTTCGCGTCCCAGGTTTCGAGTATGTCCCCGAGCCCCAGCTTGAGCGGCCCGAGGTACGCCTCGTACGCCTGCCAATGCGTCTTGGCGTCGCTGTAGATGGGACGGCGGACCTGCTCCGCACTCGCCGTACGCACGACGCGCTCCGTCTCGTGGAAACGCAGGCAGGCCTCCTCGAACGGCAGGCCGCAATGGGCGAGGAGGCGGCGCGTCTCGGATTCGGTGTCGTCGACCAGGCGCTCGTAGACGACTCGGTGCACCCGGCCCGGCAGCACGGCGTCCCAGTGGGCCATCACCTCCACGTAGTTGCGGTAGTACGCCGCCAGGGTCCCGAGGTCGTAACCGAACGTCTGGCCGCGGGCGAAGTTCTGCTTGTAGATGCTGAAGCAGCAGCCGAGCGGATGCCGTCGCGTGTCGACGAAGACCGCGTCGGGCAGCATGCGGGCGATGAGCCCGACGTGCATGAAGTTGTTCGGCATCTTGTCCACGAAGTACGGCGCGCCGCCGTGGTAGGGCTCGGTCTCTTCCAGGTACCGGCGGCCCAGGTCCGCGAACCGCTCCGCGGACATCTCGTGCACGCAAGCCGGGTAGCCCGGCCCCGCCCCGCCCCGGCGCGGATCGAGTTCGCGTACGTAACCCAGGATGTGCGGCAGCTCCATCGTGCCCTGCACCGCGCTGTGCGACGAGAGGATCTGGTCCACGAGCGTGGATCCCGAGCGCGGCAGCCCAATGACGAAGATCGGTATCGGGCCTTCGACCAGCGCCGCGCGCCGCGCCTCGAGCGTTTCTGCCGTGAACGTCTCGCGCAGCGCGTTGCACTGGCGCTCGAACCGCTCCACGTTGAACCGCTCGTGCCGGTGGCGGATCGCGTTGCCCGTGCGGTAGTGCTCGAACGCGGCCTCGACGTCCCCCCGGTCCTCGAACGCCTTGCCGAGCGCGAACCGCAACGCCGCCCGCTCGCGCTCCGGGACGCCATCGTCCCCCATCGTCTCTTGCATCGCCTCGACGTCCGCGTCGGAGAAAGCCTGGGTCTTGAGGTCGGCCAGGCTCCACCAAGCCTCGCCGAGGCGCGGCTCCATCGCCAACCCGTCCCGGTAGGCGCGCACGCTCGCTTCCGTCTCGCCCAGGGTCTTGCGCACATGGCCGAGGGAGAGCAGCACCCGCGGCTGGCGCGGTGCGATCTCGAGGGACTTCCCGAACGCCTCTGCCGCGTCGCGCTGCTTGAGCCCCCAGGCGTAGACGGTACCGAGGGTGGTCCAGGCGTCCGCAAGCTCCGGGTTGAGTTCCACGGCGCGCCTGGCCGCCGCTTCCGCCTCGGCGTAGCGGCTGCGGTTCATGTGCAGCCGCGAAAGCGCCCGGTGCACGTGCGTCATGTTCGGAGTGATCGCCATGGCGCGCTCGAGGAGGCGCGCCGCGTCGTCCGGCACATTGCGGTCGATCGCCGCGTTGGCGAGACCCACGAGGGCATGCACGTGGCTCGGGTCTTTCTTCAGGACATCCCGATAGATCGTCTCCGCGTCCTGCGGCCGGCCCGCCCCCAGCGCCTCGATCGCGCGGCGCATGTCGGCGTGGAAGCGGTCGGTCTCGACGGAACGCCGCTGGGCCTGCCGCGCCTCCTCCGGTTTCCCGTTGTCGAAGAGCACGTCCGCATAGCGTTGCCACGCGATGGAGGCGCGCGGTTCGCGCCGGCAGAAGGCCGCCAGGACGGGCTCCGCATCGCCCGCGCGTCCGGTCCGTTGATACAGGTGCGCCAGATCCAGCGTGGCGTCCAGGAAACCCGGGGCCTCCTGGACCGCGCGCTCCAATCGGCGCACGGCGGCGTCCAGCTTGCCGCGCCGGGCTTCCAGTACGCCGAGCAGCCTGAGCGCGTTCACCTCCGAAGGATCGGTCTCGAGGATCGCGAGCAACTGCTCCCGCGCCAGGTCCGCGTCCCCGTCGCGCAGCAGGCGCGTGGCGTTCTCGAACGCCTGGCGCGGCGTGCCTTTGAGATCGGGCGAACTCATGGCTTAGGCTTGACGCGGCTCCGTTGGACGGGGGAACCGTACATGCCTGCGACCGCACGCGCCATTGCCGCTGCGCTGACTCTCCTCTTGCCAGCGGCGTTCCCCGCGCTCGCCGCCGACCTGCCACGCGGCAACCCGGAAGACGCCGGCATGTCCCCCGAGCGGCTCGAGCGGGTGCGCGTGAAGATGAACCGCCTGGTCGAGTCCGGCGAGTTCCCGGGCATGACGGCGATGATCGCGCGCCGCGGCAAGGTCGTATTCGAGCACACGACCGGCTTGCTCGACGTCGAGACCGGCGCCGAGCTGCAGTCCGACTCGCTGCTCCGCATCTACTCCATGACCAAGCCGATCACCAGCGTCGGCGCGATGATGCTGGTCGAGGAAGGCAAGCTGCTGCTCGACGAGCCAGTGACGAAGTTCTTCCCGGAATGGAAGGACATGACCGTGCTGGCAGAGAGGGGCAACATGGTCCCCGCGGCGAGGCCGGTGACGCCACGCCACCTGCTCATGCACATGTCCGGGCTCACCTACGGCTACTACGGGGACTCCCTCCTCGACCGCATGTACCAGGAAGCCCGGCTCATCGACGACTGGGACTACCTGACGCGGGACACCCGCGAACTGGTCGAGAAGCTGGCCGACCTCCCGCTCCTCTTCCAGCCCGGGTCGCGCTACCACTACGGGTTCTCGACGGACGTGCTCGGTCACCTGATCGAGCGGGTGAGCGGAGAGCCGCTCGACCGGTATCTCGAGACGCGCCTCTTCGAGCCCCTCGGCATGACCGAAAGCTACTTCGACGTGCCCCCCGAGGTGGTCGAGCGTTTCGGCACGGACCACATCATCGGAGAGGACGGTACGCTGATCGTGCAGGACAGCCCCGGAGAGGATCCGGAGTTCATCGGCGTGACGTTCCTGTCGGGCGGCGGCGGGCTCGTCATGACGGCGGACAACTACATGCGCTTCTGCTTCATGCTGCTCAACGGCGGCGCGTTCGGCGACGCCCGCATCCTGAGCCCGGCCACGATCGCGCTCATGACCAGCAACCTGCTGCCCGCGGGCATGGACTCCGGGCAAGGCGCCGGGTTCGGCCTCGGCTTCGGGGTCGCGCCGTCGGGAATCCACCAGCGGACGCTGACCCCCGGGTCCTACTACTGGGGCGGCGCCGCCGGGACGTTCTTCTGGATCGATCCCACCGAGGAGCTGATTGGCCTCTTCATGCCGCAGCGGATCGGCACGCCGCCGTGGATCCAGCCGACGCTACAGAACCTCGTGTATGCCTCGTTGACGGAGTCCAATCTCTGAGGAGAGTGGGACAGGCGCTGTAGGGGAGGGGCTTGTCCCCTCCCGTGTCGAGTTCAGGCAGGGCGCGCGACGGGCTCGTCCCCTCCCGTGTCGAGTTCAGGCAGGGTGCGCGACGGGCTTGTCCCCTCCCGTGTCGAGTTCAGGCAGGGTGCGCGACGGGCTTGTCCCCTCCCGTGTCGAGTTCAGGCAGGGTGCGCGAGGGCTTGTCCCCTCCCGAGCCGGGGCTTGCACGACTCCGGCTCGGGCGACCACGAGGGTCGCCCCTACAAGGCGCCCGCCTCCTGCATGGCGGCGATGGCATTTTCGTCGTAGCCGAGTTCGCGCAGGATCTCCTCGGAGTGTTCGCCGAGCGCTGGTCCCGGCCGGGGCTCCACGTGCGGCACGCCGGACACCTGGATCGGGTGGGTGACGACCTTCGACATCTCGAACTCGGCCTCGTCGACAGGGATCACCATGCGGTTCTCGAGCACCTGCCTATCGGTCACGGACTCCTCGACGAGGGCGATCCGGTTGACCGGGACCTCGAGCGCCTCGAAGGTCGCGAGCCACGCGTCCGAGGGCCGCTGGCCGATGATGTCCTGGATCAGTTCGCGCAACTCGATCCGGTTCTCCTGGGCGGCTTCCCAGGTCGCGAACCGTTCGTCCTCGACGAGGTGCATCGCGTCCATGCCGGCCAGCAGCATGTACATGAGTTCCTCGGTGCGGACCATGTTGAACTGCAGCCAGCGGCCGTCGCTGCAGCGGTAGGGGGTGAAGAGGAACTGCGGGTTCCGGCGCCACTCGCGGAATTCCGACATGTCCCCGCCGGCCATGACGCCCTGCACGACGGCGCTCGCCGACCAGAGCCCGTTCGCGAGCAGCGACGTCGACACCATGCTGCCTTCGCCCGTCCGCTCCCGGTGCAGCAGCGCCGTCACGACGCCGGCGTAGATCGCCATGGCCGTGGGGTGGTCCCCCATCCCGGGCAGCCCCTGCGCCGGGATCGTGCCGTCCTCCCGCATCAGGTCCATGAGGCCGCTACGCGCCCAGTACGCGAGTTGGTCGAAGGCCTTGCGGTCGCGTTCGGGCCCCCGCTCGCCGTACGCGGTGAACGAGACGTAGATCATCGTAGGGTTCGCGGGGCGCAGGTCGTCGTAGGTGAGCCCGAATCTCTCCCGCACGGGATACGGGTGGTTCGTGATGAAGACGTCGCACTCCCGGGCCAGCCGGTGCAGGACTTCGAGCCCCGCTTCCGTGCGCAGGTTCAGCGTGATGCTGCGCTTGTTCCGCGCGCCCATGTGCCACAGGTACTCGGTACCGGCGCCGGGCATGGCCCGGATCCCCGAAATCACCCGCAGCATGTCACCCGAACCGGGCTGTTCGACTTTGACCACGTCCGCGCCAAAGTCGGCGAGGACCATGGCGGCCGCAGGGGCCGACCTCACCGTCGCCGCGTCCAAGACCTTGAGGCCGGACAGCAGATAGGGGGAGTCGCCGTCGTCCATGGCAAGTCG
>VXNE01000010.1 GCA_009840715.1 Gammaproteobacteria bacterium | reverse complement strand
CCCCCGGGTTTTCCCGCCCGCCCGGGCCCCACCGCCGCGCCCACGGCGGGGTGGGGCTTCAGGGCCTGCGCCACCTCCTCCGCGAAGATCTTCTCGCCGCCGGAGTTGATCGTCACGGACTCGCGGCCGTGGAGTTCGAGCGTGTTGTCCTCGAGGAGACGGACCTTGTCCCCGGGCACCGAGTAACGTACGCCGGCAACCTCCGGGAACGTAGCCCGCGTCTTCGCCTCGTCGTCCAGGTACCCCAGCGGGATGTTGCCCGTGCGCGCCCACCAGCCGAGCCCCTCGTGGCCCGGCGCGAGCGTGTGGCTCAGGTCATCCGAGAGGACGGCGTTGTGGGCGGACAGCTTGAACCGCCCGGTCGATGCCCCCGTGCGAGCGTTGCTGACCTGCGTGCCCTGGCCGCCGGTCTCCGACGAACCCGCAGAGTCGATGATAGTGATCCGCGGGAGCGCCGCGAGAAGCTCGGCCTTGAGCTTGGCCGTCATGATCGCCCCGCCCGTGATGACGTTGCGCAGCGAAGAGAGGTCCCGTTCCCGGCGGGCCAGTTCATCAGCGAGCGGCCGGCCGAAGGCGTCTCCCACCAGCAGCAGGTTGTTGACCCGCTCGCGTTCGACGAGGTCGAGGATGTCCGCCGCGTCGAAGCGGCGCACCTCGCTCTGGATGACCACCGTACCGCCCGTGTGGAACGCCTGCAGCGCGACCCAATGCCCGGCGCCGTGCATGAACGGCGGGGCCGGCAGGTGCCGGCGGTCCCCGCCCCGGGCGCGCGCCAGGTATTCGTCCAGGGTCTGCAGCACTTCACCGCCGGTGCGGCGGGCGCCCAGGCTCGCGATGAGGATGTCGCCCTGCCGCCAGAGCACGCCCTTCGGCATGCCGGTCGTGCCGCCGGTGTAGAGGATGTAGAGGTCGTCCGGTGACCATTCCCGGTCCGGCTTCGCGGGCGACGCCCCCGCCAGTGCCGCCTCGTACTCGACCGCGCCCGCCAGCAACGGACGGTCCTCGTCGTTGACCTGGAGCAGGAACTCGAGACTCGGCACCTGGTCCCGCACGTGCGCGACGTGCTCCGAGAGCGAACTGTGGTAGACGAGTGCCCGGGTGCGGGCGTTGTTCAGCAGGTAGACGAGTTCCTCGTCCACGTACCGGTAGTTGACGTTGAACGGCGCGACGCGGGCCTTGTACGCGCCGAGCATGCCCTCCAGGTACTCGTTGCCGTTATAGAGATAGAGCCCCAGGTGGTCCTGGCCGCTCTCCCAGTCGCGCAGGTCCGGCCGTTCGGTGTGGCAGCCGAGCCCGTACCCCGTGAGTACGTTGGCGAGCCGCCGGGTGCGTTCGTTGAAGTCCGCGTAGGTGAAGCGCCGGTCCCGGAACACGATCGCCTCCCGGTCCGGGATGACCGCCGCGATCGCTTCGTTGACGGTGGCCAGGTTGAAGTCCACTGCAAGCTCCTCGGAAGGCTGACGTCTCGGTAGGGAGTCCCCGCGCAGCGGCGCGAGGCTGGGCTCGCGTTAGTATTTCGCACCCTGACTGATCGCGCCACCGGGGGCTTGGATGCCGGACCGTTGCCTGGAGGATTTCGAAGTCGGCGCCGTGTTCGAACACTGGCCCGGACGGACGATCTCGGAAGCCGACAACACCTGGTTCACGCTCCTCACGATGAACCAGCATCCGGTGCACTTCGACGCCGAGTTCGCCGGCGGAACGGAGTTCGGCAGGCTCCTGGTGAACTCGTGTCTGACACTCTCCATGGTGACAGGGATGTCCGTAGCGGACGTGAGCCGCGGCGCCATCGCCAACCTGGGCTGGGAGAAGGTCCGCTTGCCGGCCCCGGTGTTCGTCGGCGACACGTTGCGCGCCCGCTCGGAGGTGCTGGCCGTGCGCGAGTCGTCGTCGCGTCCGAACCAGGGCATCGTCACGGTCCGCACGACCGGCACCAGGCAGACCGGGGACGTCGTGATCGAGTTCGAGCGCAG
This sequence comes from Gammaproteobacteria bacterium, assembly GCA_009840715.1. GTDB lineage: Bacteria > Pseudomonadota > Gammaproteobacteria > Pseudomonadales > Azotimanducaceae > VXNE01. The sequence continues at coordinate 5,995 of VXNE01000010.1, read as the reverse complement.
CATGCTGATCCCCAGGCGGGCGGCCTGACACGGGAGGGCTTCATGTCCGACGAGACCCTGATCCTCGACGCCGTCGACAAGTTTCTCGCGAAGGATGTCGCGCCCGTGGCGCACGACCTCGAGCAGGCCGACGCCTATCCCCACCAGATCGTCGAACGCATGAAGACGCTCGGCCTGTTCGGCGCGACCATCGGCGAGCGCTACGGCGGGATGGGCCTGCCGGCCTCGGTCTACGCGAAGATCGTCGAGCGCGTCTCCGCGGTGTGGATGTCGGTCTCCGGCATCTTCAACTCGCACCTCATCATGTGCAACGCGATCGAGCGCTTCGGTACCGAGCCGATGAAGGAGGCGTTCCTGCCGCGCCTCGCCCGGGGCGAACTGCGGGGCGGCATCGCGTTGACAGAGCCCGACTGCGGCACGGACCTGCAGGCGATCCGGACACGCGCCGTGCGCGACGGGGACGAGTACGTGGTCACCGGCACCAAGCAGTGGATCACCAACTCCGTCGAGGGCAACGTCCTGGCCGTCCTCGTGAAGACGGACCCGGACGCGATGCCGCGCCATCGGGGCATGAGCCTCCTCGTCGTTCAGAAGGACGCCGGGTACCGCGCGACGAAGCTTGAGAAACTCGGCTACCGCGGCGTGGACACCGGGGAAGTGGAGTTCGCCGACGTGCGCGTCCCCGCGGCCAACCTGGTCGGGGAAGCCGAAGGACGGGGGCTGCAGCAGATCCTCTCGGGGCTCGCGCTCGGCCGCATCAACGTGGCCGCGCGCGGCGTCGGCGTGGCGCAGGCCTCCCTCGACGCCGCCCTCTCCTACGCACAGCAGCGCAAGACCTTCGGCCAGCCGATCTCGCAGCACCAGGCCATCCAGATCAAGCTCGCCGACATGGCCGTGCGCGTCGAGAGCGCACGCTTGCTGACCGAACGCGCCGCGGGGATCTTCGACACGGGCGAGCGGTGCGACCTCGAGGCCGGCATGGCGAAGCTCGCGGCCACGGAGGCGGCCGTCGAGAACTCGATGGAGGCCATGCGCATCCACGGCGCCTACGGCTACTCGCCGGACAACGACGTGGAGCGTTACTATCGCGACGCGCCACTGCTCGCCATCGGCGAGGGGACGAACGAAATGCAGCGCATCATCATCGCCCGGCAGTTGGTGGAGCGGGGCCCGTAAATGAGCGAGCCCGCTTCCGCCGTCGGTCCCGACGCGGCGCAGGCACCGGCGACCGAACGCCGCGAGGCCCCAGGCTTCTGGAAGACCGTGCGCATGCTCGGCCGCCTGCTCGGCCGCGTGATCGAGCGGGACCGCGGCCACGACTTCTTCGAACGCATCGAGACCATCCGCGCCCTCGCGAAGGCGGCACGTAGCCAGGGCGCGTGGTTCGACCTCTATCGCTATCTCGAGGACATCCCGAGCTACGAGGTCATCGACGTCACGCGCGCGTTCAACCAGTTCCTCCACCTCGCGAACATCGCCGAGCAGGACCACCAGGTCCGCAACCTGGAAGAGGACGCAAAGACCGCCTGGGCCAACCTCTTCGACCGGCTGTCCCCGGAGGACGTCGTGACCGCCCTCGGCACGACCCGGGTCGAGTCGGTCCTCACGCCGCATCCGACCGAGGTGCTGCGGCGCACCCTCGTGCTCAAGTACGACGCCATCGCCGCGGAGCTCAAGCGGCCGCGCCCCAGCCAGCGCCGTCTCGAACGGCTCATCGCGGAGGCCTGGCACACCGACGACGTGCGCCGCGAAGGCTCGTCGCCCCAGGACGAGGCGAAGTGGGGTTTCGCGGTCGTCGAGAACTCGCTGTGGGACGCCGTGCCCGCGTGCCTGCGGGACATCGACGACGCCCTCGCGCGGCGCAATCTGCCGCCGCTGCCGACCGATGTCGCCCCCGTGCACATCGCGTCCTGGATGGGCGGCGACCGGCAGGGCAACCCCAACGTCACCGCGGCCGTCACCCGCGAGGTGCTCATGCTCGCCCGCTGGATGGCCGCGGACCTGTACCTGCGGGACGTCGAGGCCCTGCAGGCGGACCTCTCCATGAAGGAGTGCAACGGCGCGCTGCGCAACCGGGTGGGCGACGATCCCGAGCCCTACCGGGCACTGCTCAAGACCGTGCGCGAGCGGCTGTCGAAGACGCGCGATTGGGCGGAGCGCCTCGATCCGGCGCCGGTGGAGGGGATCTACTTCACCGACGAGGAACTGCTCGAGCCGCTCGAGCTGTGCCATCGATCGCTACGCGACAGCGGCATGGCGGTCATCGCCGACGGCCCCTTGCGGGACACCCTGCGGCGCGTACACGCGTTCGGCGTCACGCTGGTGTCGCTCGACATCCGGCAGAGCGCGGCGCGGCACACGGCCGTCCTCGACGAGATCACCGAGTATCTCGACATCGGACCGAGCGGCAGCTACGCGCATTGGACCGAGCCGGAGCGTCTCGCGTTCCTGCAGGGCGAACTCGGCAACCGGCGGCCGCTGTTTCCGGAGGAGTGGCCGGCGACACCCGAGTCCCGCGAGGTGCTCGACGCCTGTGGCGTGGTCGCCGAATTCGACGGCGCCGGCATCGCCCACTACATCGTCGCGGACGCGGAAACGCCCACCGATGTGCTCGCCGCCGTCCTGCTGCTGCAGGAGTCCGGCGTCACGGCGAAGCTGCCGATCACGCCCGAGTTCGAGACCCTGAGCGACCTCGACCGCGTGGCGGGAGCCGTGGACGAACTGCTGTCCATTCCGTGGTACCACGATTACGCCGGCGCCGAGCAGCGCGTACTGATCGGGTACGAGGATTCGGCCAAGAACGCCGGGCAACTCGCCTCGGCGTGGCGGCAGTTCCAGGCGAAGGAGCAGTTGACCGAAGTGACCCGCCGCCATGGCGTCCGGCTCGTACTCTTCCACGGCCGCGGCGGGGCCGTCGGCCGTAGCCGGGAGACCGCGCGGGCCGCGATCCTGTCGCAGCCACCCGGCTGCATCGCCGGCCGCCTGCGGGTGACCGAGCCGGGAGAAGCCATCCGCTTCAAGCTCGGAGACTCGGCACTCGCCCGCGATACGCTGATGCGCTACCTGATGGGCACGATCGAGGCGAGCCTCGATCCGCCGGCGGCCCCCACTTCCAAGCAACGCAGCGCCATCGACGACCTCGCGCGGAGAGCCTTCGGCGGCTATCGGGAACTCGTTGCCGACACCCCCGGATTCGTCGACTACTTCCGCGAGATCACGCCCGAGGAAGAGTTGACCGCCTCGATCGGAAGCAGCCTGCCGGACAACCGGCACGCGCTCCCGGACATCTCGAACCTGAGCGCGGTCTCCTGGGTGTTCGCCTGGACCCAGGCGCGGCTGATCCTGCCCGCCTGGCTCGGCAGCGATACCGCCTTGCACGCGTTGCGCGAGGACGGAACCGACGGCGCCTTCGGCTCGATGATGGACTGGCCGTTCTTCCGCATGCAGATGGACACGCTGGAGGCCATGCTCGCCAAGACCGACATCGAGCTCGCGGACTTCTATGCGAACCGGCTGACCCCGAAGGCGCACCGGGACGTGCACGAGATCGTCCGGGAACGCCTCGCGGTGTTGAAGAACGACCTGCTCGCCCTGACGGGCGAAGCCCAACTCCTGGCCAACGATCCCCTGGCGCGCGACTCGATCGACATCCCCGACACGTACCTCGACCCGTTGCACCTGCTGCAGGCGGAACTCCTGGCGCGGCTGCGCGAAGGGGAGGACGAGCAGGTGGCCCAGGCACTCCGGGCGACGATGGCGGGGATCGCGAGCGGGTTGCGGTATACGGGCTGATCGTCCGGGCGTGGGTGAATTCGAAGCGGGCCGCCACGAGGGCGGCCCCTACGGTTTGGTTCCGGTGACCAGGAACTGGGGGAGCGAAAAGAGGAACGTCCCCTCCGCCACCGCCCGCTCCGCTTGCGCGAGGAGCGCGTCCGCCTCATCGGACGACAGGCCGGTCTCGCCCCCCGCTTCGAGCGCCGCGTCGATGTAGGTGCGCATGTTGCGGATCACGGGGAGCGAGCGTCCCTGCGTGTCCGCGAACGCCTGGATGCGTACCTCAATGTCGTCGAACCCGTGCTTCGCGAGGAGACCCTGGGCCTTGCGGCCGATGTGCGGCTCCCGGAAGGCGACCGAGGCGGCAGCGAAGTAGCGGTCGACGTTCTCCTTGCCCCAGGGTTCGACCACGACGAAGCCCCAGTCGCTGTCCATGATGTGGATGCGTCCCTCGGGCGCGAGCACCCGGCGCAGTTCGGCGAGCGTCGTGTCGAGGTCGGGAACGTACTCGAGGACATTCTTGCAGACGACCCGGTCGACGGCGGCGTCAGGAAGCGGGAGGCCGGCGCCGGTGACATGGTGGAAGGACACGTGGGCGCGTCCCTCGGCACGTCGCGTCGCATCCGCCACAAAGCGGGCGTTGATGTCCACGCCGTGCACGCGGCCCGACTCGCCCACTATGTCGGCGATCGCGAGCGCCATGAACCCCGGGCCGGAGCCGAAGTCGAGCACGCGGTGTCCGGCTTCGATGGCCGCCGGCGCGAGCAGCGCCGCCTGGCCGTCGCGCCATTCGAACATGCGCTCGTAGCGGGCGATCCGCTCTTCCTCGATGTGCTTCCAATGGTCGGTGTAGTAGGTGTCGATGTCCATCGCGCTCCCCGCAGCCCCGAGAATTGTATGGCAGCGCTTGCCTGAGGGCGTTTCCCTCGCGCTCCCCCGCACCCGCGCGTTGCGGTACCGCGCTATCCTTCCGGTTTACTGACCTCCCTCCGAAGGTGTCTAATTGGACGCTGTGAAGACCCCACGCTGCACCGCCCGGCTGTTCGCCGGCCTGCTCACGGCGTTGGCCGCGGTCGGCCTGCAGGCCGAGGAAATGGACGCCTACGCACTTGTCGCCGGCGCCCTGGACCTGGTCCGCGGCGACGAGTCCTCCTACCAGGAAATGTCGATGCTGGTGCATCGTCCCGACTGGGAGCGGTCCTCTTCCATGGTCTCCTGGAGCCGGGGACGCGAAGACGCGCTCATGCGCTTCACGGCCCCGCCCAAGGACGCCGGCAACGCCCTGCTCAAGCAGGGCGAGAAGATGTGGACGTACACGCCGAAGCTGAACCGCACGATCCGGCTGCCCTACAGCATGCGGTCCCAGAGCTGGGCCGGTTCCGACTTCTCCTATGACGACCTGTCGCGCGCCGACAATCTGTTGCAGCACTACGCCTTGCGCATCACCGAGACCCGGGAGGAAGACGGCCACACGATCTACACCGTCGAGGCCATCCCCCACGACGACGCGCCCGTGGTCTGGGGCAAGGAAATCTGGGTGATCCGCGACGACTACGTCATGCTCGAGCAGGGGTTCTACGACCAGGGCATGGAGCAGCTCAAGCGCATGCGGACCCTCGAGATCCAGGAGATCGGTGGCCGCGTGGTGCCGACGCGCATGCGCATGGAGAAGCTCGACGAGCCCGGCCGCTGGACGGAGATCGTCATCACGTCGGCCGAGTTCGACATCGAGTTGCCCGACCGCACGTTCACGGTATTCGCCCTCAAAGCCGGCGCGAGCTGATGGCGGACGCGGCGCTCGCTCCGGCGGCTGCCCGAGGCGGCGGCGCGGGGCGGGGCCTGTTCTTGCTGGTCGCGTGGCGCAACCTCTGGCGCAACCCGCGCCGCACCTGGCTGACGGCCGGCGGCATGGCCTTCTCCATGCTGCTCATCATGCTGTTCATGTCGGTCCAGGCGGGCATGTACAACGATCTCCGCGACCTCTCCGCCCGCATGGACAGCGGGCACGCCCAGGTCCAGCATCCCCTCTATCTCGACGACGCCCGGCTGCGCTACACCGTGCCGGGCGTCACGGAACTGACGCGACGACTCGCCGACCTGCCGGGCGTGGTCGCCGCCACGCCGCGGGCGGAGTCCTTACCCCAGGTCTCCCCCGACCAGGGCGACGGCGAGGAACGGAGCATACGCGCCCTCGGGGGCCTGTCGAGTATAAACAACAGAC
>VXNE01000120.1:2199-8001 GCA_009840715.1 Gammaproteobacteria bacterium | reverse complement strand
CGAGACCCCCGAGCGTTCCCCGCGCAGGCCGAACTCAAGGCCATTTGACACCACTTCCTCGAGCGGCGGATCGGCGAGGAACGCGTTTGGCAGACGACACTCCTCCACTTCCCCGGTCTCCGGGTTGAAGGCGAGCGCTTCGCTGCAGGCGAGCTCGATCGGTGTCGGCAGACGGCTGGCCTGGCTGACCGACAGGTAACCCCTGGTTCCCGACGCCAGCCGGTACACCGTACCGACGCCCCAGTTGAAGCTCCGGTAGTCGTGGCGTCCGTTCAGTTGCGGTTGCTCGCCGCTGCGATCAAGCAAGGCGACGCGGCTCGCGTGCAGGAACCCGGACAGCGAAACCGTCCAGCGATCGGTGACCTGCATGGTGTCGCCGACGTAGACGTACCTGCGCGCGATGTGTGTCTTGAGATCGGTGCGCTCGTCCGCGAAACGTCCCCGCACGGCCCCCGGCGCGACCGTCGAGCGCAACACCGGATCCAGCAGCGCGAACTGTTGCGTAGACCGGAAGGCGCTGCGGCCGCGGTAGTACCCGATGCCCGCACGCAGGTCGTGCCCGAAGCCAGGTCCGCCAACCGGCATGTCGAATTCGACCACGGCGGACAGGGCATCCTGCTCCCGGTCGCTCAGGTTGTTGACCGCGGCGCAGCCGCTCTCCCCGACGGCCTCAAGGAAATCCTCCCCATCCGACGCGTCGAAGGCGTCCGCCCCGAGTTCCTCCGCCACCGCCTCCCGGCAGTCGCCATGCAGTAGCCCGCGCAGGGATTCGACGCCGCCGAAGCCGACCTCCACGAACTCGTCCACGTCGTCCTCGTCCAGCCCATCGCCGTTGAACGACGCCGTGTCGTTCGAGCGCCAGGAAAGCTGTCCGGACAGGTTCCCGCCGCCGAGCTCGCGCGCGCCCCGGAGCGTCCACAGCGACGCGTCGTTCTCCGTGATGTCCGGCGCCGTGAAGATGGACGCCCGGTCGCGCGCGAGGAGTCCCCGTGGCGACAACCCGTTGCCCGTCAGCTCCGACCGACTCGCGTGGAAGTCGAGGTCGAGGGACGCCTGCGCCCCACGCCATCCGACGGTGGCGAACCCGTTCTCCGCCCGGGAGTCCGACAGGTCCCGCCACCCGTCTTCGCGGAACCGCTGCACGTTGCCGTACCAGGCCAGCCGCTCGCTCCCGCCGCCGCTCTCCACGTTCCCGACGAACCGGTTGTGTGACCCGCCCTCGATCTCGACCGCGTGGCCAGGATGCGTGAAGCCGTTCTTCATGCGCAGGGCGACCGACCCGCCGAGGGAGTTGAGGCCGTACAGCGGATTCGATCCGCCGAGCAGCGTCAGGCCCGCCACCGCCTGCATTGGCACGAGGTCCCAGTTGACCGCGTCGCCCAGAGGCTCGTTGAGGCGCACCCCGTTCTGGTACACCGTCAGTCCCATCGGCAGGCCGAGGAGCGGCGACGCGGCGAAGCCCCGGTAGTAGAGATCGGACTGCAGCGGGTTCCCCTGGGCGGAATGGATGTGCACGCCGGCCGCCCGCCGGTCGAGGAAGCTCGCGACATCGAGGCTGCCGCTGCTCCGGAGGGCTTCGGCATCGAAGTGCTGGACGCGGCCAGGAACGTCCCGCGCATCCACGTCGTCCGTGCCGACGGGCGTCGTCCCCACGACCGTGACGGTCTCGACCTCCGCGGCCCACGAGAGCGCGGCGCCAAGCAGCAACGGGGCCGACGCCAGGAGCCGCTTCATCGGCGCGACGTTTCGTGCACGAAGTCGACCAGGTACTTCACGTTGTCCACGGGCGTCTCCGGCACGATGCCGTGGCCGAGGTTGAAGATGTGCCCGGGTCGTCCGCCCGCCTCGTCCAGCACGCGGCGGGCGTGTGCCGCTACCGTCGCGCGGTCCGCGCACAGCGCCATCGGGTCCATGTTGCCCTGCACCGCGGGCATCCCGAGCCGCTGCCACGTCTCGGCAAGCGGTGTGCGCCAGTCGAGGGCCAGGAAGTCCGGACCCGTCCCGAACATGGACACCACCAGGTGACCGTTGCCGGTGCCGAAGTAGATCACCGGTACGCGTCCGCGGATCCGCTTCATGAGGCGCCGCGTGCTCGGCCCGACGTAGCGGTCGTAGTCCGCCCGGGAGAGGCAGCCTACCCAGCTGTCGAAAAGCTGGACCGCATGGACGCCGCTGTCGATCTGGAACTCCACGTAACCGGCGACGGCGTCGACGAGCTTGTCCATCAACGCCTGCCACACTTCCGGCGCGCCGTACATCATTCGCTTGACGTGCAGGTAGTTGCGCGAACCCCGGCCCTCGATCGCGTAGGACGCGAGGGTGAAAGGGGCGCCGGCGAAGCCGATGAGCGGCAAGTCGCCCGGCAGGTCGGCGAGCACCCGGCCGATCGTCTCCGCGATGTAGCCGGTTCCCTCTTCGGCCGGGGGCACGGCCAGGCGCTCGACCGCCGCCGCGCTCCTTACGGGGTTTCCGAAGACAGGGCCAACGCCCGCCCTGTAATCCAGTTCCAGCCCCATCGGGACCAGCATCGGCAGCAGGTCTGCGAAGACGATGGCCGCATCGACCCCCAGGATGCGCTGCGCGTCCAACGTGGCCCGGGCCGCGAGTTCCGGAGTCGTGAAGAACTCGAGGCTCGGGGTGTCTCCCTTCAACGCGTGGTACTCGGGCATGTAGCGCCCGGCCTGCCGGTTCAGCCAGACGGGCGTGCAGTCGGCAGCCTCGCCGCGGCACGCCGAGAGGAAACGCGACATCGAGCCGCTAACCGCGCCCGAACAGGGGATCGACGTCGGCGCCGTAGTCCACGCCGTCGACGCCGAAGCCGAAGATCCGGAGGAAGTCGTCCCGGACGCCTTGGAGGTCCCCGAGTTCGCCGATGTTCTCCGTGGTCACCAGGGGCCACCGCCGCAGTACCTCGGACTGCACCGGCTCAGACAGTTCGAAGTCGTCCATGCGCAGGCGTCCCACTTCGTCGAGCCCCGCCGGATGGTCCGGATAGAGGCCGGTGCGGAACAGCCGGTCGATGTGCGCCAGGCAGTCCTCGTGGTTGCCGGCGTCCTTCATGACCCGGAAGAGCACGGAAAGGTAGAGCGGCACGACCGGGATGGCGGAACTGGCCTGGGTCACGACCGCCTTCAGCACCGCGACGCGCGCGTCCCCGTCGAGCGCGGCCAGGCGCTCCCGCAGCGCGGCGGCCGCCCGGTCGAGGTCCTCCTTCGCCTTGCCCAGCGTCGCCTGCCAGTAGATCGGCCAGGTGAGTTCGCTCCCGATGTAGGTGTAAGCGACCGTGCGGAAGCCCGGGGCGAGCACATTCGCGTCGTCGAGGGCCTCGATCCAGTACTCCCAGTCCTCGCCGCCCATCACGGCGACCGTGGCCGCCGTCTCCTCCTCGGTCGCCGGTTCGAGGTCCGCCTCGTGCACCTCCCCGGTCCCCTGGTTCAGCGTCTTGACGTGGAACGGCTCGCCGAGCGGCTTGATGGACGAGCGAAACGTCTCGCCCGTGCGAGGGTCGCGGCGGACCGGCGCGGCGACGCTGTAAACGAGGAGGTCGATCTGCCTGAGGCTCGAGCGGATTTCCTCGATCGCGCGGGACTTCATCTCGTCCGAGAATGCGTCGCCGTCCAGGGTCGCCGCGTAGAGTCCGCGCTCGGCGGCGGCGTCCTCGAAGGCGGCGTTGTTGTACCAGCCGGCGGTAGCGGTCCGCCGCTCCGTCGGCGCTTTCTCCAGGGAGATGCCGAGCGTCCGTGCGCCCGCTCCGAAAGCAGACACGATGCGGGAAGCGAGTCCGTAGCCTCCCGACGCACCCACGATCAGCGCGTTGGAGGGGCCGCCGTCGAGCGGGCGGGCCCGGGCGATCTGCGCACGCGTACTGGCCGCGCAGCCGGTGGGATGCGCGGTCGTGCAGATGAATCCTCGTATGCGCGGTTTGACGATCATGGTTGGCGAGCGATGCGGCGCCGGAGCGGTCTCCCGTGGCCGGGGAGAGGTTAGCACCCGCAAGCCACGACGGGGGAGCGTACACTCTCCCACCTTCAACCCACCGCAAACGGAGTCTCCATGCCAGCAGAAGTCATCGTTCCGGACAGCGACCAGGCCATGTACGACCGCTTCCACTTCGCCTCCGCGGTCCAGTCCGGCAACCTCGTCGTCTGTTCCGGCCAGATCGGCTTCGGGGCGGACGGCAAGGTGCCCGAGGACGCGGAGGAAGAGTTCCGGAACGCCTGGCGGGCCATCGAGCGCATCCTCCAACACGCCGGCCTCGACCTCTCGGACGTGATCGAGACGACCTCGTTCCACGTGGGCATGCCGGAGCACATGCGGGAGTTCGCGAAGGTGCGGGACGAGGTCCTGTCCGAGCCCTGGCCCGCCTGGACCGCCATCGGGGTCTCGGCACTGGCGTTCCCGGACGCCCGCGTGGAGATCCGCGCGATCGCGGCGCGGCGCGACGCCGGCTGAATGCGCACGGTCCGCGGCGTCGATTTCCCGCATCGCTGTCCGACATCAGCCCCTTGGCGCCCTTTCGGAGGGGGTTATGATGGCGTTGGTCGCGGAGGGAGCCATGGGACTGACGACGACGAAGATCGAACTGCGGAACCCGCGTCGTCCCGACCTGCCCGCGGTGGAAGTCGACGCGCTCGCCGACACGGGCAGCGACCTCATGTGCATTCCGCCGCAGCTGCAGCGGCAACTCGGTCTGGAAGAGGCCGAAAGCCGGACCATCGTGCTGGCCGACGGCACCCGGAGGTCCGTGCCCTACGTCGGTCCGCTGCAACTGCGTTTCGCCAACCGGACGGGGTTTGGCGGCGCCCTCGTCATGGGTGACCAGCCCCTGCTGGGCGCCATCGCCATGCAGGACATGGACCTCGTGGTGATTCCGCGCACGCGGAGGGTCGCGGTGAATCCCGCGAGTCCGGATGCCGCGACGGTGAGCGCGCGGCGATTGGCGGCCTGACCAATGCGTGACCGTACGTTGATCCGGGTCAAGGACATCGCCGTAGCGGCCGGCGCGGTGGTGACCGTGCTCGCCGGGCTGATCGCCGCGCTCGACTACATGCTCGATGCGAAGCTCGAACCCGTGAAGAGCGAACTCGCATCGATTCGCGAGGACCTGCGCAAGATGGACGAGCGATACGAGCGACGTATCGGGCGGTTGGAGAGCCTGCACTTGGCCCCGACGTCACCCGACGCCCCGCCGGAAAACGAAGCCTGACCCTTACCTCGCGCCGCTCCCGTCACCGAGCAATCCCTTCTCCACCGCCCAGCGCATCGCTCCCGGAACATCGATCACCCACGGTCCGTCGCGGCGAATCGACACCGTCGCGGACCGACCGTGGCGCAGCCAGTGATCCCGGTCGCCGTCGAGGGCGAGCACGCCTTGGCCCTGGAACACCACCGGCGTGTCGAACGGGATGCGCGTCACGCCGGAGACCTCCACCTGCTCGAAGAGTCCCGGTGACAGGGGCGCGTTGACCGGCCGCCCCGGTCCGACTTCCACCAGCAGCCCTGCGTCGTCTTTCGCGTCCACTACCTCCAGGAGCCCGCCGATCGGCGACATGCCGATGGCGTCCGGCTCCGCCCGCGTCAGCAGGAGGCGACTCAGCTTCGCGGCATCGAACGGCAGGAGGTTGCCGACGAAATCGCCTTCGAGCAGTGCCGCGTCGACGAGGCCCAGGTCCGTGACGCCGTCCGAGAAACGTACGTGCAGGAGCTTGCAGCGTTCGCCTCCCGTTTCCCATTATCCCCCCCCCGCGAAGGCTGCGACCAAGCCCCGGCTCGAGCGCGGGCCCCCGGTGGGGTACAATTTTT
>VXNE01000120.1:0-2189 GCA_009840715.1 Gammaproteobacteria bacterium | reverse complement strand
CCCCCGCGGCGGCCGCGCCCTTTGCCTAACACCCCCCTCTCCGGCCCCCCGGCCCCACAACGCTCGGGCCCGGCGCTCGCCGCGCGGGGGGGGGTAACCATATCCCCCCCCCCCCGGCAGGCCTGCGACCATGCCGGCGATCGTCGGCTCGACCAGGGTGGGGAAGACGTTGTTCGTGCCCGTCGAGAGCGGAATGAGGTTCACGTCCCGCGCCGCGCGCGCGAACGCCCGGTTCGTGCCGTCGCCCCCGAGGGTCACCACGGTTCCGACTCCGGCCGTGAGGAACGCCGCCACCGCGGCCTCGGTGTCGCGCGCATCGTGGCGGAGTTCCGTCCGGAGCACATGGACCCGCGCGGACAGCGGCAGCAGCGACAGCGCCATCGACGCGATGCGGAAGGGCTCCGCCGTGACGTAGATGTCGCGCACGCCGACCGCGTCGGCGCCGGCCGCGACCCGGGCGACGATGTCGCGCTTGGCCTCGTGGGTCATGTTCGTCGCGCGTGCCGCCAGACGGCGCACATCCCGCCCGGACATGGGATTCACGCAGATCGCGATGGCGGACACGCGGCGGATCCTCGTGCCGTCAGTCGAGCAGGTAGCGCGTCAGGAACAGCGCCGTCGCGGCAAGCTGGTAGTCGCGGTTGAGCTTCTTGCGGAAGCCGTGGCCCTCGTCCCGCGCCAGCACGTACCAGACGGGCACGTCCCGTTCGCGGAGCGCCGCCACGATCTGCGCGCTCTCGGTCGCCGGGACACGGGGATCGTTCAGTCCCTGGGAGATGAGCAGGGGCCGGGTGATGCGGTCCACGTGGTTGAGGGGCGAGATACTTTGAAGGAACGCGCGCATCTCGGGGTCGCGCTCGTCGCCGTACTCCACCCTGCGCAGGTCGCGCCGATAGTCCTGCGTGTTGGTGAGGAACGTCACGAAGTTGCTGATGCCCACGCGCTCGACGCCGGCCTTGAGCCGGTCCCCGAAGTGCACCATGGAGGCGAGCACCATGTAGCCGCCGTACGAACCGCCGCTGACGGCCACGCGCCGGCCGTCCAGATCGGGACGCCCGTCGATCCAGTCGAGCAAGGCCCCGATGTCCCGTACGCTGTCCTCGCGCAGGATGCCGTTGTCGAGTGACCGCCAGGTGCGCCCGTAGCCCGCGGAGCCGCGGACGTTCGGGGCCACCACCGCGACGCCGAGTTCGTTGACGAAGAACTGGGTCGAGTACGAAAAGGCCGGCCGGAACTGGGCCTCCGGGCCCCCGTGGATGCTGACGAGGACCGGATGCGGCCCCGGACCGCGCGGGCGGTACACGAACGCCGGAACGTGCCGGCCGTCGAAACTCGGGTAGTCGACCAGCTCCGGCGCAACCAGGTCGTTCGCGTCCAGGCCCCCGAGTTCGCTCTGGGTCCACCGGGTGAGACTCCCGGTCTCGAGTTCGACGCTGTAGACGTCCGCGGGTGCCGCCGCGTGGTTCACCACGAACGCCAGGGCGTCGCCGGCCGCGCTGAACCCCAGCGCGTAGACGATACCTTCGGGCAGTTCCGGCAACGGCACGGGGTCGAGGTCCGGGAGCGCGAACACCCGCGGTCGCCCGATGCCGCCTTCGTTGACCGTGAAGGCGAGCCATTCGCGGTTCCGGGAGACCGTGAACTCCTCCACGTCCCAGGGGATGTCCGCGGTCAACGTCTCGACACGGCCCGTGCCGAGATCCAGCCGATGCAGCCCCACGAACTCGCCGCCCAGGTCCGACGTGAACAGGACGCGTTCCCCGCCGCTTTCGTACCGCGCTTCCACGATCGACGCTCGGCCGAGGCCTGCGAGAAGCCTGCGCGTGTTGCCGGACGCCAGGTCCACCTCGTGCAGGGTGGACTCGTCGATGGACACGTACTGCCGTACGAGCATGCGGGTCTCGTCGGGCGACCAGTCCACCGCCGTCCAGCCGACACCCCGACCTTCCAGGGCGACCGAGACCCCGCCGTCGACGACCCCGGCCCCCATTTCGCGTACGTGGATGTCCCAGTCGACCCCGTTCCGCTCGGTGGTCGTGTAGGCCAGGCGACGGCCGCTCGCCGCCCAGGCGATGTCCGAATAGCGCGAGCGGCCGTCCGTCAGGAGGGTCGATTCGCCCGTGACCAGGTCCAGCCAGAAGAACTGGAAGAACTCCGAGCCGCCGACGTCCTTCACGTATAGGAAGCCC
>VXNE01000047.1 GCA_009840715.1 Gammaproteobacteria bacterium | reverse complement strand
CGCGAACCCAGTCGGCGCGGCGCCAGGGCGGCTGGCTGGCGTCCATGATCTGCCCGACGTGCGCCCCCGAGTCGGCGAGGCCCATTGCCACCACGGGCTGGCGGAGCATGGCTTCCACCGTGTCCATCCGCGGGTTCAGGAAGGCGTGATAGCAGACGGCGCGTCCGTCGGTCTCGAGGCTCAGGTCGATGAACGCCTCGACCGGCGAGACGCCGCGGCGCCGGGCGTGCGCGGCGAGGGAGTCGTCCGGATTCATGTCGTAGCGGACATGGCCCGGCAGCAGCACGTAGAGCCGGTCCAGGTCGAACGCGACCGCGGCCGGGTCCACTTCCTCGACGAGGCGCCTGCGTTCCTTTGCGTCGGCCAGACGGGCAAGGCGTTCGTCCAGGCTGAGCGAGCCCAGTGCCTGCCACGCGGGGGAAGAGAACGGCGGACGGTTCTGCAGCCCGAAGAGGGCCCCGATGCCCCGGGAAGTGGTCTGGGGACGGATCCGGGCGCCGGCCGCGTTCTCCTCGCCGACGAAGTCGATCACCGACTGGTAGAGCGTCTCGCGGCGCTCGCTGTGGGCCAGCCCGAACGTGACGTTGACGCCGTTTTCGCGGGACAGTTCGCCGAGCCAGGCGACTTCGCGGCGCGTGTTCGGAAGATGGGGCGCATCGCGTGCGCCGAGGCGCGCGGCCGCCTCGAAAATACCGCCGCGTTTGCCGAGCACGCGTCCGAAGGCGAGAAGCTCTTCGGGATGGGCGTAGGTACCGGGCACGGGGCGCCCGTCGGGGACGCGGTGCAGGAAAGTGCGTGACGTCGAGAAGCCGAGCGCTCCGTTGGCCACCGCTTCGTCGACGAGTTCGCACATCCGGGCGATGTCGTCGGCGCCGGCGGGTTCCTCGTCCAGGCTGCGCTCGCCCATGGCGTGGTAGCGGACGGCGCAGTGGCCCACCATGCCGCCGACGTTGACGCCCTTCGGCAGGGCATCGAGGGCGTCGAGGTACTCGCCGTAGGTCTCCCAGTTCCAGGGCAGTCCGGTGAGGATCGATTCGCGGGGGATGTCCTCCACGGATTCCATCAGTTCCGCCAGGTACCCCCGGTCCTCGGGCTTGCAGGGCGCGAAGGTCACGCCGCAGTTGCCGAGCACGATGGACGTGATCCCGTGATAGCAGGAGGACGAGGCGATCGGGTCCCAGCCGAGCTGCGCGTCGAGGTGCGTGTGGATGTCCACGAACCCCGGCGTGACGTACTTGCCCCGTGCGTCGATCTCGCGGCGTCCCGGGTCCTCGATCTCGCCGATGGCGGTCACGCGGTCTCCGTCGATGGCGACGTCCGCCGCGACCGGCGGGCTCCCCGTACCGTCGACCACCAGGCCACCCCGGATCACGATGTCATGGCGCATGGCTCCCCCCTGCAAAAGCCGTGTCTGCGATGGCCGTGTCAGGACGCCGGCCCGTCACGGACGAGATCGTCGATCATGGCATGAGAGGGATGGTGCGTCGAGCCGCGGGCGGCCCGGCTGGGTCACTCGACGAGTTCAGCGGGATCGGCGGCGGCAAGCCCGGCTTCGCGGAGATTGGCTGCCGCCTTCCGGTCGAACGTCGCGAAGACCGTCGCGCCGAACCGTTCGCCTTGCTGGGCGATCGCGCCGTCGGCGAAGTCCCCGTCTGCCAGCAGTGCTTCGACGCCGGCTTCGACGGCGGGAGCGTCGGTCACGACCGTCTCGATCGCGCAGATTGCCTGAATCGCAGCGGCGATCTCAGTGGGGGCTTGATGGAAACTGCGACGAAGCACCCAGGAGATCTCGCAGAACACGGGGACGGGAACGGCGATGGTCGTCGCGTTGGCGAGCAAAGCCTCCGCCGCGGCCGTCTGCCCGTCGTCATCCTGGAGGATCGCACGCAACAGCACGTTGGTGTCGGCCGTGATCCTCACTCCTCGCCAGCCCAACCAGCCGCGGTTGCCTCGTTGATTTCCTCTACCGACATGGGACGCGTACTTGCGTGCTTCAGCAGGCCGAAAATCGTCGATGCGGGGTCGCCTGGTTTCGGTCGAAGCTGAATCCGGTGATCGTTGAGCAGGTCGACGCTGAGCTTGTCCCCGGGCCGGACGCCGAGATGGTGGAGCACTTCCTTGCGGAGGGTGACCTGCCCCTTGGCGGTGACGGTGAGGGCGATGGCCATTGGACGGCACCTGTGTTTGCGCCTAGGTGCAGCGATGGTAAGGCAAGATGACCTTACAGACAAGCGTGCCTAGGCGTTGGCCCGGTCGCCCGTCCGGCGCGTCTGCTAGAATCCCTCGCCCCGATTCGACCCGGATCGACGGAGCACCCATGACCGAAGACGAGCAGCGCGCGATGCGGGACGCGACCCGCGCCGAGACCGTGGCGCGGGCGGTCGAAGACGCCATCTGGCGCTTCAACGAAGAGCACGAAGAAACGATCTCCGTCTACGACCTGCTCGGGATGGTCGTCGAGGACCTCCTGGCGGAGGGCATGTGCCCCGCGTGCGTGGCCGACGCCGTGGACGACGCGTTCGCCCGGGTGAACGCCGACCGCGACACCCACATCACCGAAGACTCGCCGAGCCTCGTCATCCGCAACGACAGCGGGGTCTATCACTGACCGCGACCCGCCGCTGAGCGCCGAGCCCTGGCGACCGCCGCACGACCCTCAGGCCGCTGACGGAAGCCACGGATGTGGCATGCTCCCGCACGTCCCGCGTGTAACAACGAACCAGGAGCAGCGATGGCCTACCGCGACATCCTCTACGAGACCGACGACCGTCTCGCTTTCATCACCCTGAACCGCCCGGAGAAGCTGAACGCGCTGGGCAACAACCTCCGTGGGGAGGTGATGGACGCGATGCGCGAGGCGGAGCACGACGACGCGATCGGCGTGATCGTCCTGCGCGCCGCCGGACGTTCGTTCTCGGCGGGCTACGATCTCTCCCCGTCCCGGGACGCCGGGGACGACGAGTTCGTGAGCCGCCGTTCGAAACTCCCGGATACCGGGAGCACCCACCCGGGCGCCGCCCAGTGGTCTCGGCACGTGGTGATGACGAACTGGATCGTCTGGGAACTCGCGAAACCGGTGGTCGCGCAGATCCAGGGCCATTGCCTGGCCGGGGGCACCGAACTCGCCACGACGTGCGACTTCCGCATCGTCGCCGAGGACGCCCAGATCGGCTATCCGCCGGTGCGGGCGATGACCACCATGGACATGCTCTGGACCCCGTGGCACCTCCCGCCCGCGAAGGCGCGGGAGTTCGCCTTCATGGGGGACTCCGTCTCGGGCGAGGAGATGGCGCGGCTCGGCTGGGCCAACTACGCGGTCCCGAAGGAGGAACTCGGCGAGTTCACCGAGCGATTCGCACGTCGCCTCGGGTACATCGACAACGAGATGCTCATGTACACGAAGCGCGCCGTGAACCGGCAGTACGAGACCATGGGCATCCGCACGGCGCTGCACTCCGGGACCGAGATCCAGGCGCTCAGCGCGCAGCGGGCCGCGGCGAAAGAGTGGGGCCGCCGGGTTCGCGAGGATGGACTCAAGGCCGCGCTCGAGTGGCGCGACGGCCCGTTCCGCGACTTCCGCGGCGCCTACGACAGCGCACCGAAGGAACGGGCGGTCGCCGGTACCGACAAGCAGGCCGACTGACGGGCGCCCGCATCGATGTCCGCCTACGACTTCGACACGCTCGTCGACCGCACCGGTACGTCGAGCGCCAAGTGGACGTACTACGGGCCTGACGTCCTGCCCTTCTGGGTGGCGGACATGGATTTCCGGGCGCCGCCCGGGCTCCTGGCCGCCGTGGCCGACCGTCTCGATCACGGCGTGCTCGGCTACACGATGACGCCGCCCGAGCTCGAGGGGGCGTTCATCGACTGGCTCGAGCGGCGGCACGGCTGGAAGGTCGTGGAGGACTGGCTCGTCTGGCTCCCCGGCGTAGTCCCGGGACTGAACCTGGCGGGCCGGGCCGTCGGCGGCGGCAGCCTCCTGATACCGGCCCCCGTGTACTTCCCGTTCCTCGCGGTACCGGGCCATGTGGACAAGGCGGGCATCGTCGTGGACCTCGAGCGTACCGGCGGCCCCGGTCGGGAGCGCTGGGTCATGGACATGGACCGCTTCGAGGCGAACGTGCGGCGGGACACCGGGGGTTTCCTGCTATGCAACCCGCAGAACCCCACGGGCCGCGTGTACGGGCGCGACGAACTCGAGGCGCTCGTGGAGTTCTGCCTGAGGCACGGCTTGACGCTGGTGAGCGACGAGATCCACTGCGACCTGATCCTCGACCCGGACGTATCGCACACCTGCGTTGCGTGCCTGGCCCCCGAGCTGCCGACGATCACCCTCTTCGGGCCCAACAAGAGCTACAACATCCCGGGTCTGGGAGTGGGCGTGGCGGTCATCCCGGACGCGGACCTGCGCCGTGCCTTCCTGCGCGCAAGGGCGGGGCTGATCGGCCCCCTGTCGCCGCTCGCCTACGTGGCCGCCCAGTGGGCCTACAGCGAACGTACGGACTGGCTCCCGAGCCTCAACGGCTACCTGCGGGCCAACCGGGACCGCCTGCAGGAGACCGTGGCCGGTCTCTCCGGGGTCGAGATGACGCACGTCGAGGGGACGTACCTCGGTTGGCTGGACGTACGGGAACTCGACCTGGACGACCCCGCCGGGCACTTCGAGGGCCACGGCCTCGGGTTCTCCGACGGGGAGCGTTTCGGCGGGTCGGGGTTCCAGCGGTTCAACTTCGGCTGCCCGCGCACGATGCTCGAGGAGGGGCTCGCCCGCTTCGTTGCGAGCGTGCAGAATGTCTGAGTCGTCGTGCTTGATTGCCGACCGGGAAGCAGGGAGATCAAGCATGCGCACCACTTCGGTCCATCGGACAACCGGCGCGTTGCTGGCCGTGCTGGTCGCGCTCGGGCCGGCCTATTCGGCGGCCGAGTCCGTGACGATGGTCTCGTACGGCGGTTCGTACGCCGATGCCTGCGAGGAGGCCTATCTCAAACCGTTTGCGGCCCACGCCGGTATCGAGGTCATTCTGGACGACTACAACGGCGGCCTGTCGCAGGTCCGCTCGCAGGTGGAAGCGGGCAACGTCTACTGGGACATCGTGGACATCCAGTCTCCCGACCTGGTCCGGGGCTGCGACGAGGGGCTCTTCGAGACGCTCGACGCCTCCTCGCTCGCCCCGGGGGCGGACGGTTCGGCTCCCGAGGACGACTTCTATCCCGGCCTGATCGGCGAGTGCGGCATCGGGATGCTGTTCTTCTCCACCGTCGTCGCCTACAACCATGAAAGGACGACGGGCGAAGTCCCCCGCACCATTCAGGACTTCTTCGACCTGGACCGCTTCCCGGGGCGGCGCGGCATGCGCCGAACGCCGCTGGCGAATCTCGAGTTCGCGCTGATGGCGGACGGCGTCCCGGCCGCGGAGGTCTATGCCGTACTCGATACCGGGGAAGGCGTCGACCGGGCCTTCCGGAAGCTCGACACGATCAAGGAAGAGGTCGTGTGGTGGGAGGCGGGCGCGCAGCCGCCCCAGATGCTCGCGGATGGCGAGGTGGTCATGACCACCGCCTACAACGGCAGGATCTTCAACGCCCAGGTCCTCGAGGACCAGCCGTTCACGATCGTCTGGCACGGCCAGGTGCTCGAGATCAGCAATCTCGCGATCCTGGCCGGGTCCCCCAACGTGACAGCGGCGCGTCAACTCCTGGCCTACGCGTCGCGGCCCGCTTCCATGGCCGCCATCAGCCGCTACATCGCGTACAGTCCCACGCGCCGCTCCGCGGAGGGGCTGGTCGGCAACCACCTTGCCACGGGCGTCGCCATGGCCAGCCACATGCCCAACGCACCCGACAACACCAGGCTGGCCCTGCGCAGCGACTGGTCGTGGTGGGCCGACCACGGCGACGACATGCACGAGCGGTTCGGTTCCTGGCTGCTGCGCTGACGCCGCTCGTGGCCCGACCACCGGACACGCGGGGCAAGCTCCGTATCGGCGACCACTGGTCGGCCATCAGCATCATCGCGCAGTCGCAGGACAATCCCCTCAAGGCCGTCGCCGAGTTCATCGAGAACAGCATCGACGCCGGCGCGAAGAACATCCACGTCGTGCGCGGACGCGAACGGAAGGAACCGTTCCTCAAGGTCATCGACGACGGCGAGGGCGTGCGCCGGGACGCGGGCGCGCCGGACTTCCGGTATGTCGCGACGCATATCTGCGACTCGATCAAGAAGCGCCTGAAGCGGGACGGCGCGCAGGGGATCCAGGGCGAGTTCGGCATCGGGCTGCTGAGTTTCTGGACGCTGGGCGAGCACCTGAGGCTCAGTTCGCCCGCGTCCGACGGCCGGGTGCACGAGATGTCGATGCGCCGCGGCGACGAGGGCTACACCGTGCGGGTGCGGCGCGCGCTGGTGGCGGAGCCCGGCGCGACGCTGGACATCCGGCCGCTGCTGCCCGGAGTCCGGCAGTTCAGCGGGGAAAAGCTCAACTGGTACCTGGCTTCGGAGCTGCGCGACCGCATCCGCCAGTCGGGCGTCCAGGTGCGTATCAGCGACCGGACCGCCCGCCGGTCCTACACGGTCTCGCCACGGGAGTTCGACGGGCGGCTCATTCACGAGCTGGACAACCCGATGACCGCCTTCGGCGAGATCAAGCTCGAGCTCTATCTCGACGACCCGTCCCCCGAGCGCGGCGTGTCGCTGTTTCGAAACGGCACGCGTGTCGGGGAGCTGAGCGTTTTCGACGGCTTCCAGGACGGCCCGTGGAGCAGCGGCTATATCGACGGCGTCATCGACGCACCGTTCGTCAATCTCACCCCCGGCACGCGCACCGGCGTGATTCGCGACGCAGCCTTCGAAGCGCTGCGGGAAGGCATGGAGTCCGTTCGGGAACGGCTCGAGGCGCTGATCGCGGATCTCAAGCGTGCCGAGGAGGAACGCACCAGCGAACGGACGCTCAAGTCCATCCGGCGCGCGTTCCGCGAAGCGCTGCTGGCGTTGCCGGCGGAGGAATACGACTGGTTCGAGGTGCATCGGACGAGCGCGGGAAGGAGGGCAGCGGCAGGCACGCCGCCGGTCGTCGAAACGGCGGGAAGCGCGCCGGCGGTGCGGGACGGACCCGCCGTGGACGGGGCGGAGGGCTCGCCCCAGGCGTTCTTCGAGATCGCGGGGCCCCTGCACAGCGTGCGCGTATCCCCCGCGTCGTCCGTCGTGAAGGTGGGCGCCAGCCGGCCCCTGCGCGCGCTCTGCCGCGATCGTTCGGGGAGGCAGGTCGAGACCGGCGTGGTCTTCGCATGGCACGTGCTCGAGGGCGGCGGCGCGCTCGACGATCCCCACGCGGAGATCGTCCGCTTCGAGGCGCCCGACGAGCCAGGCCTCGTGACCGTGAAACTGGTCGCCACGCAGGGCGATGCCGTGTGCGAGGCGAAGGCGCTCGTCACGGTCACCGACTCCCTGGTCCCCAGCCGGGACGACGGACCGGCAAGACAGGGGCTTCCCGGTTACACGTACGAGAACGCCCCGGGTCAACTCTGGCGCTCGCGCTACGAGGTCGACCGCGAACTCATCGTCATCAACAACGGTCACCGCGACTTCGTGTTCGCGTCCCAGTCGCGGACTTCGCAGTTGCGTTACATCGCGCGGCTCTTCGTCAAGGAACTCGTCCTGCGCAACTTCCCGGGCGCTTCGTCCGGGGAACTGCTCGACCGCGTCCTGGAGCTGATGCTCTACATGGAGAGCAACCTGCGGTAGCGCGCTTTCTTCGGGGGGATGAGGAGGTAGCAGGCGCTGGACTTCGGCGGCAGCAAGACCCTCTCCCGCAAGATCCCCTTTGCCCGAGTCGAGGGCGGTGCTCAGCGCGCCGCCCGCCCGCTTCAAAAGCGGGCGGCGCGCACCGGGCGTCGTCGGCCGGTCCCGAACCGGGCGATCTCGTCCAGATCCAGCCGGTCGCGTTTCCCCGGAAACACGGGCGGAAACGTCGCCGGGAACTGCGGCCGCAGCGCCGGCTCGATCACTTCCCCGT
>VXNE01000536.1 GCA_009840715.1 Gammaproteobacteria bacterium | reverse complement strand
GCGCTGGTGCGGGCGTGGAGCAGTGTCAGCCACGCACCGAGGGCATAGAGCCCCGCAACCTCGCCGTCGCGATACGCCGACGTGAAGTCCGCCGCGGTGCCGAGGTCCTCGAAGGCCAGGAGGTGATGCTCGGCGACGTGTCCGAGAAAGATGGGCATGGCGTCGGCCAGTTCGGGGCAACCGGCTACCTCGCGATAGAAGGCGGCCTCGACGCGGTCACGAGCGTGGGGCGCCGGGATTTCTTGGTACTTCGCCACGAACGGCACCGACTGCTTGAGCACGATCGACCGCTTGCCGGTCGAGATCCGCAGGGTGCGATTCATGTTGCCCTCGCCGGCGGGCGCCGCCGAGAGGACCTCGTCGTGGACGTCCAGCCAGCCGGCACGGCGCGCGACCTCGACGACCGCGTCGAGATCGCCGGGGACGAGGTCCATCAGCGGATGGCGACCGGGTTGATGACCGCCTGCACGGCCCCCTCGAAGCGCGGCTGGCCGAGGACGAACAGGAACTCCCAGCCCTCGTCCGCCGCGAGGGCCCGCGTGTCCATGTTCTCCAGGATGTAGATGCCGTTCTTCGCGAGCAGTTCCACGTGCACGGGGAAGGCCTGTGCCGGGTCTTCGTGCGGAATGGCCTCGACACCCCAGGTGTCCGACCCCACCGCGACCACGTCGAGGCCGGCGAGGTAGCGTGCACCGTCGACGCCAAGCCCGGGTTCGCCGCCCATGAACGTGGCGTTGTCGACGCCCGAGTGGTTCAGCCAGCCGGTATGGAACAGGACAACGTCCCCGCGGCCGATCGTGACGCCCTGCGCCTCTGCCCGGGCCCGGATCTCCACCGAGTTGAACGCCGTCCCGGCCGGCACCGGGTTTTGCCCGAAGTGCGCCGCCATGTCGAGCAGGACGCCACGGGTCACGATGGGCGGCAGCTTGTCGATCGAGAGCGCCGTGAGTCCGCGCGGCGTGACGAAGTCCTTCGCCCGGTGGCCGTTGTAGTAGACGTGGTCGGCGCCGAGGTGTCCGAGGCCGTCGATCTGGCTGCCGATGCCCATCCACGTGTAGAGGAGGTCGTCGTGGCCGGTCGCGCGGTTGGACCCCATCGTGGGCCCGGTGTCCTGGCCGGGCTGGATGATGGTGATCGCGTAGTGCCGCGGCGGGTAGGCGGGGGACTCCCAGCCAGTGACGACGCCGAGGGGATAAGCCTGGCCCGTCTTCACGAGCCCCGCTGCCTGCACGACCTTTTCCGGCGACAGGAAGTTGATGGCGCCGAGCGTGTCGTCGGCGCCGTGCTTCGAGGGGTACCAGTCTTCGGCGCTGGCCGAGGTGGCGGCAAGCGCGAATAGGAATAGGGCGAGTCGCATGTCTGCCTCCCGAGGTACAAGCAGCCACGGGATGATACGGCAGGCGCTTGGCGCTAGCCGTCAGTGGGTTTGCGTGTGCGGGTGTTGCGTTGCTCGAGGGCGCGTTCGAAGCTGACCAGGCGGCGGATGAGGCTGTTGTAGCGCCCGTAGGGGTCCTCGACGTCAGGCGCGCGGCACAGGGCGTCGTAGAGGGCCAGTTCGGGCGACTGCTCGAGCGACGGCGGATCGGGAAACTGCAGCCCGGCGTCGCGCAGCCGCGGTCCGCCGATCACGACCAGGAGCGCCTCCACCGTCACGGCGCCACGATGGAGCGCGGCGCCTCCGGCACCGACAAGGTCGGCCACGGGCAGGTCGCCCGGGATGTTCGGGACTGCGGCGGGAGCGGCGGATTTGCTCACGAAGCACGCCCGGCCGTTTCGATCACGACGTCCACGCGGCGCCGGAAGGACGGTATGTCGATGGCCGGATAACGCGGGAAGTCTGGCGCGATGGCATCGAACAACTGGTCCAGCAGGTCCATGCGGACGAGGTCCCGGGCGATCATCGCACTGACGTCTCGCAGGTCCTGCGCGTGCCCGCGTTCGATCTTGGCCAGCGCCTGGGCGCAGAAGTCGTAGTGCAGGAACTCGACCTCCCCGTGGCGGGCGACGAAGACGCTGCGTTGTCGCCAGTCCGGCAGCGGAGGGATGAAATCGTCCGGGGCGGCCAGTTCGTTGTTCTTGTCAAGCGCTCCCTTGGCCCGGGCGATGGCCTGGAACACGCCGGGCGGCTCCGGGTCGAGCTTCAGGTCCACGTCGACCGTGGTCTCCCGCCAGCCGACGAGGACCGCCGAAGCGCCGCCCACGAGGTACACCCGCCCGGCGCCGCGTGCTTCCCGCCCGAGGCGCCGCATGAGTTCCCGCACCTTCGCGGTGTCACTCGCGCCCCGGGGCATGGCACCTCCGCGACCGGGCCTGCACTCGAACCGAGTATGGGCGTGAGGAGGGAGTACGGCAAGGCGGAGGCGAAAGGACTCGCGCACGGCAGTCGGCTGGCTTCCCGGGTTCCGTGGTAGCGTGTGTCCATCGCGCCTGGGGAGTCGCTCGTGATTCGACATGCCAGAACCTGCTGTCTGGCCGCGTTCGCCGCGTTCGCTGGTGTCGCCTCGGAAGGCGTCGAGCCGGAGGACGAACGCTTCGCGAGCGGCTGGCGGCTGGCGCTCGCAGACCAGGCGCCGGCCCCGGAACGCCGCCCGAACGTCGTGCTGATCCTGGCGGACGACCTTGGGTATGGCGACGTGTCGGCCTACGGAAGCCGTCTCCAGACGCCGAACATCGACCGCATCGGTCAGGGAGGCGCCGTCTTTACGCAGGGTTACGTCACGACCCCTGTCTGTTCGCCCTCTCGCGCATCGCTGCTCACGGGGCGTTACCAGCAGCGTTACGGGTTCGAGTACAACGCGCGGCAGGCGGAGGACGTGCCCGATGTCGGCCTGATCGCCGGTGAGCGCACGATCGCGGACTACCTCGGCGACGCCGGCTATGCCACCGGCATCGTGGGCAAGTGGCACCTCGGCTTCAAGGAGGAGCACTACCCCACGAACCGCGGTTTCGACGAGTTCTACGGGCACCTCTCCGGGGCTACGATTTTCGTCAACGTGGAGTCCCGCGGGGCGGTCTCGTTGCCGAGCGGGGCGGCGCGCCGCGAGCGCTATCCGGGCGATCCGCGCACCGATCTCGTGGTCCGCGGGACGCAGGCGCCGGCGCCCCCCCAGCGGCGGGCCGGGAACCGCATCCTGCGCGGGTCAGACGGTACCGTCGTCCGGGAGGCCGGCTACATCACGGACGTGTTCGGCGACGAGGCCGTCGACTTCATCGAGCGCCATCGCGACGAGCCCTTCTTCCTGTACGTACCGTTCAATGCGCCGCACTCGCCCTTCCAGACGACCCAGCGCTACTACGACCGGTTCGCGCAGGTCGAGAACGAACTGCAGCGGATCTACTTTGGCATGATCGCCGCCCTCGACGATGCCGTCGGCCGCATCCTCGACGCGCTGGAGGCGCAGGGCGTCGCGGATGACACGCTGGTGATCTTCCTGTCCGACAACGGTTGCGCGGCCTACTTCGAGGGGCTTTGTTCCTGCGATCTGCTGTCCGGGGGCAAGCTCACCTACTACGAGGGGGGAGTCCGCGTTCCCTACCTGCTGCGTTGGCCCGGCCGGATTCCGGAGGGCACCCGTATCGACGAACCCGTCTCGACGCTCGACATCCTGCCCACGCTGCTCGCGGCGGCCGAAGCGCCGTTGCCGGAAGACACGGTGCTCGACGGACGCGATCTCGGACCGCTGGTGGAAGGGCACGGGGGCTGGTCCCATGAGCGCTTCGTGTGGCGCAACTACCCGACGGTCGCCGTGCGGCAGGGGGCGATGAAGCTGATCAAGCCGCACCAGGACCGGCCCGGCGGCTTTCTGTACGACCTCGCCGTGGACCCGCGGGAACAGGAGAACCTCGCGGCTGCGCGGCCGGACGCGGTGGCGTCTCTGGAGGCCGAGATCGAGGACTGGCGGGCGATTACGGTGGAACCGCTCTGGTCCCGCCGGCCGCCGCTGGCCTACTCGGTCTGCGGCATCGAGCCGATCGGCTTCGAGAACTGAGTCGCGCCGGCCCCGGGGGCCGAGTGTCAGGCGTCGCCGAGCGCGTGCTCGAGCTTCTGACGTATGCCGCCGAAGTCGCCGTTCGACATCACCACGACATGAGTGGTGCGGCGGGTGGGACGCGTCACCCGGTCGACGATGTCGTCGATTTCGTCCAGGAGCGTGGCCGGGACGACGCTCTTGCGGACCAGTTCCCTGAGGTCCCAGCGGATGCTGCGCGCGCGGTACCAGATCACCTCGTCCGCGGGCGCGCAGCAGTGGGCCAGTTCCTTGCGCAGCGAGCCGAGCGACATCGTGTGCGTGCGCGGTTCCACGACGGCGACGATGCGCTGCGTGCCGACGCGGTGGCGTAGCGCCTGCAGCGTGGCGCGGATCTCCGTCGGGTGGTGGGCGAAGTCGTCGTACACGCGCACGCGGCCCTTCTGGGCGAAAAGTTCCAGCCGCCGGCGGACGCCGGCGAACGACGACAGGGCATCCACCGCCGTTTCCGGCGCAACGCCGGCGTGGCAGGCGGCGGCGATGGCCGTGAGTGCGTTTGACACGTTATGGGCTCCGACGAGCGGCCACTCGACGCGCCCCACCGTCTCGCCGTTGCGTGCCACGTCGAAGGCGCCGCCGTCCCGCTTGCCGCGCCTGGCGTGCCAGGCATCGCCGTTGTCCGATTTGGAGCGCGTCGGCACGTCCTCCGGGTTGCCGACCCGGGACACGGGCGTCCAGCAACCCCGGTGGAGGACGTCCTCGACGGCCGGGTCCTGGGCCGGGGCGATGACGAGCCCGTTGCCGGGCACGGTCCGGATCAGGTGGTGGAACTGCGTCTTGATGGCCTCGAGGTCGGCGAAGATGTCCGCGTGGTCGTACTCGAGGTTGTTGATGGCCAGGGTGCGCGGCCGGTAGTGGACGAACTTCGAGCGCCGGTCGAAGTACGACGTGTCGTATTCGTCCGCCTCGACCACGAAGAAGGGCGCGCGCCCGAGCCGCGCCGAGACGTCGAAGTTGCTCGGCACGCCGCCGATCATGAACCCCGGTTCAAGGCCCGCCTGCTCCAGGATCCAGGCCACCATGCTCGCGGTCGTGGTCTTGCCGTGGGTGCCTGCGACGGCGATTACCCAGCGGTCGGCCAGCACCGCCTCGCCGAGCCATTGCGCGCCGGACGTGTACGGAAGGTTCTCGTTCAGGATGTGCTCGATGGCCGGATGTCCGCGCGGCAGCCGCGCGTTGCCGACGACGATCCGGTCGGGCGGCGGGTCGAGCTGTCCGGGGTCGAAGCCCTCGAAGACCTCGATCTTCGCCGCCGCGAGCTGGTCGCTCATGGGGGGATAGATGGCGTTGTCGGAACCGCTGACGCGATACCCGCGGGCCTTGGCCAACTGCGCCAGCCCACCCATCAGGGTACCGCCGATACCCAGGAAGTAGACGCTCTCCGTCAACTGGCCGTTCCGGCCTGCTCGAGCCCCGGAAAGCCGATCGCGACGCCCGCGACGAGGGTGCTGACGAGGGAAACGCCGAAGGCGATGAGGATGCCGAACGCCAGGGACGTGTTGAAGGAGTGCTGGAAGATGAACCCCCAGACGACGATCAGCCAGATCTGCAGCGGCACCATCACGAATGCCTGGATCCCCGCGACGGGAGTCAGGAGCGCGGGCACGACCGTCAGCAGGAAATCGGTGCCGGCCAGTGCCGCCAGCGTGGCCGGGAAGCGCCCCGCCATGCCCCGGAGGAACAGCGCGAGCCAGGTGACCGCGCCGACGGTCGCGAGCGGTATCACGGCCCAGCCGAGCGCCCAGGCGGCGCCGACATCGCCTACGGTGGTGTTGACGAAGGTCGAGAGCGCGATGTCGGCGAGGACCGCGGTGGCCACGAACCACGTCCGTCCGGGTACGGACTCCGGGCCGATGCGCAGCAGGCACAGGTTCCAGAAGAGCTTCAGGACGGTGGCCATGGCGGCATTGTCGCACAAGGATCGACGCTCGGACGGAGCGGGGAGACGGCCGGCTCGTTCTACAATCGGGGCGGGCGACGCGACGGGAAGGGGCTGGATCGATGGCGCGGAGCGAGCAACGCAAGCAGCCGAGGAAGGCGCCGGCCAAGGAGCCGCGGCGGAACGCGTTCTACGCGCAGTCGGGCGGCGTGACGGCCGTCATCAACGCGACCGCCTGCGGCGTGATCGAGACCGCGCGCCGGCACGGGGACCGGATCGGCAAGGTCTTCGCGGGGCGCAACGGGATCCTGGGCGCGCTGCACGAGGAACTCATCGACACGAGCCTCGAGTCCCCCGACGCCATCGCGCGCTTGCGGTCAACGCCGAGCGGCGCCTTCGGCTCGTGCCGCTACAAGCTCGCGTCCATCGACGAGAACGAGCGGGAGTACACGCGCCTCATCGACGTGTTCCGGGCCCACGACATCGGCTACTTCTTCTACAACGGCGGCGGCGACTCCCAGGACACCGCCCACAAGGTGTCCCAACTCGGGAAACGGCTCGGGTATCCGGTCGTCTGCATCGGTATCCCCAAGACCGTGGACAACGACCTGCCGCGGACGGACACCTGTCCCGGTTTCGGGTCGGTGGCGAAGTATGTCGCCGTGTCGGTGCGCGAAGCGGCGCTGGACGTCGCCTCCATGTGCGAGACCTCCACGAAGGTGTTCATCCTCGAGGTCATGGGGCGCCACGCCGGGTGGATCGCGGCGGCGGGCGGGCTGGCCCAGGAGAAGCCGGGGGATCCGCCGCACGTCATCCTCTTCCCGGAGGTCCCGTTCGACGAAGGGTCGTTCTTCGCCCGGGTGCGGGACACGGTCGACCGGGTCGGGTACTGCGTCATCGTGGCGTCCGAGGGGACGCGCTACCCCGATGGGACGTTCCTCGCCGAGTCCGGCGCCCGGGACGCCTTCGGGCACGCCCAGCTCGGGGGCGTGGCCCCGACCCTGGCGCGCATGGTGCGGGAGACCCTGGGCTACAAGTATCACTGGGCCGTCGCGGACTACCTCCAGCGCTCCGCCCGCCACATCGCTTCCGCCACCGACGTGGAGCAGGCGTTCGCCGTTGGCCGCGCGGCGGTGGAGTTCGCGTTGACGGGCCGCAATGCCGTGATGGCGACCATCGTGCGCGAGAGCGACGAGCCGTACCGCTGGCGCATCGGCGAGGCGTCGCTCCGCAGCGTGGCCAACGTCGAGCGGAAGCTGCCGAAAGCCTACATCTCGAAGTCGGGCTACGGCATCACCGCGGCGGGGCGGCGCTACCTCAGGCCGCTGATCGCCGGAGAGGACTATCCCGCCTACCGGGACGGGCTGCCGGACTACGTCACCCTGCGCAACGAACTGGCGCCGAAGAAGCTGCCGCCCTTCGAAGCGTAGCCGCCCGCCCGCGCGTCAGGGCATGTAGGGCGTGGGGCTGGGACCGAGCTGCGTCTCGAGCACCGCCTGCGCCATCTCCACGAACTCGCACACCATCGGCCGCGTGTCGCGGGGATCGATGATCTCCTCGATGTTGAAGGCTTCCGCCGTCCGGAAGGGCGAGGCGAGCGCCTCGAGGCGATCCTCGATCTCCAGGCGCTTCGCCTCCGGGTCGTCGGACTCGGCGATGACGCGGCGGTACGCGGCCGACACGCCGCCGGCGATGTGCATGGAACCCCAGTGCCCGGACGGCCAGGCGACGCGCTTGAACATGCCGCTCGGGCGGTCGTGACACTGTCCCGCGACGCCGTAGAGCTGTCGCGTGACGATGGAGATCCAGGGCATGCGCGTGCGCAGCGTCGCGCAGAGCATCTTGGCGCCGGCGCGCACGATGCCCTGGCGCTGCTGCTCCGGTCCGACCATGAAGCCGGGTTCGTCCGCGAAATACACCATCGGCAGGTGGAAGGTGTCGCAGAGCTGCAGGAATCGGATCGTCTTGACCCCCGCCGCGACGTCCATGGACCCGCCGAGGCGCTTGGGATTGTTGATCATCACACCGACGGGATAGCCGTTCATCCGGGCGAGGCCGAGGATACGGGAGCGCCCGTAGTGCGGCGTGATCTCGAAGAAGGAGTCCCGGTCG
>VXNE01000066.1 GCA_009840715.1 Gammaproteobacteria bacterium | reverse complement strand
CTCGGGCCAACTCTGGACTCGGTCCGAGCCGCCGCCGACCACCTTTGCACCCGCGCCGACGCCGATGTCCAAATCATTGTCGTCGACAACGGCAGCGAGGACAGGACCGCGTCTGTCGCCCGCAGCGGGGGCGCGGTGGTGGTTCATGAGCCGGTGCGGAGCATCGCGCGGGCGCGAAACGCCGGGGCACGCCACGCCATCGGGGAGGTGCTGGTCTTCGTCGATGCGGACGTTACCGTGCCGCGGACGCTGCTCCACACGGTCCACGGCGCAATGCGCGACTCCGCGTGCGTCGGAGGCGGCGTGGATGTGGACTACCGGCCGCGACGTCTACTGGTAAGGCTCTACTTACATGGCTGGCGGCTCGTCGGCCGCCTCACGGGGATGGTCCAGGGAGCCACGCAGTTCTGCCGCAGGGACATCTTCGAGCAGGCGGGAGGTTACGACGAGAGAGCCTGGATGGGCGAGGATGTCGACTTCTACTGGACCCTCAAGAGACTCGCGAAACGAGAGCACCACACCGTCCGGTTCCTACGGAGTCCTCGCGTGCAGCCCTCCTGCCGACGCTTCGAAAAGTGGCCCCTCTGGCGCATCCTAATCTGGACCAACCCGCTCTTTATTGTGCTATTCCGACGCCGGAGGGCCGTCTGGAAGGGCTGGTACTCCGACGCGGTGCGCTAGCCGCCTTGTCTGTTTCTTCGTGCTCCGTAACAACAGCGTGATGCTGGAAAGCATGGGTTGCCAAAGGCACTGTTCCCGAGACTTGCTCAGCGTTCACGGCAGGTTCCGGTCTGAGTCGTCACTGAGCCGGCTGACGACTTAGATCCCCCTTGGCCGTATACGCCATTTCAATCCGTGCCCGTTTAGATATCCGCAAATCGGCCGCAGCACTTACCAAGGTCGTTGTTACGTCCGTCAGACCGCCTTGACCACCAACTGCCGGAGCCGACGAGCTGCTGGACGCGGTTCACAGTCACACGGATCCGGGTCAGTTGCTGCCCCAGCTGTAGTTGAGGCGGGCGTAGTAGTAGCCTCCGCTCAGTCCCCAGGGCGTGAACTGGCTGTAGGGCAGCCCGAAGATATCCGCGCAAAGGTCCATCCGATCCGAGAAGGCGTTGAAGACATTCTGGCCGCCGAACGCCAGCGTCAGGCCGGAGCTGATCCGGGCACTGGCCTCGATGTCGACGATGTAGCGGCCTTCTAGCATGGGAGAGTCGACCCCTCGTACGAAGCGGGCATCGAAGTGGTCGGCCCAGCTGCCATAGTAGTTCAGGCGGGCCAGCATCCCCACTCGCCCGAGCTCCTGGTCGACAGCAACATTCCGGCGGATCCGCGGCAAACCCCGCTCCAGGCCGAGCACGTCTCCCGGCGTCAGTAGCTCGGACTCCTCGGTCAGCTCCGTGTGGGTATAGTTCAGCGTGAAACTGAGGAGCGTGTTGCCCCCGAGCGCCAGCGGCCTGAAGGTGGAGACGAGGTCCAGGCTCTGGTTCCGGCTCGAGAAGTCGTTGACGAAGAAGCGGAAGAACTTGAGCGTGCCCGCCGACGTGATCCCTTCCGACAGCAGGAGCGCGCGTTCGTCGTCGTCGAGGGTGAAGGTCTGCGAGAGCGCGAGCCGGTTGTCGATATCGACGCGGAAGTAGTCCGCCGTAAGGGTGAAGAACCCGGTGTCCACAACCACCCCGACGGTCGTGTTGATCGACTTCTCGGGCTCGAGCGGCCGTCCTCCCTTCAGCTCAGCGGCCCGAAAGGTCGAGGGCACGTTCGCGCTGTCGACGAGCTGCAGCGTCTCCGGGTCGATCGTCGTCTGCACGTTTAGCGTGTTCTGCTGCCCGGGGGTCGGCGCACGGACCCCTGTGCTGATGCCGCCGCGGACCGAGACCGCGCCGGTGAGCCCGTAGCGGCCTGACAGCTTGCCATTGACGGTGTTGCCGAACACGTCGAAGTGCTCGAACCGGAGAGCGCCGCCGACGGTCCAGCGCTCACCCGGATCCCGCAGCTCAACGTCGCCGTAGAGCGCGGTGCTGTTACGACTCCAGGTCCCGGCCGTGTAGTCCGGGAACCCGGGAAAACCGTTGGAGCCCGAGACGAAGCCCTGCGCCGCATAGGGTCCGACATCCCACGATGGCCGTCCGCCGGGACCGATCGTGAAACGCTCGTCACGCCACTCCGCGCCCGCGGCGATGTTGGCCAGCTCAGTGGCGGCACAGGAGGCATCGAGATTGAGACTCACTTCCTCCTGCTGGTAGAGGCCCGGATCGAAATCGCGCGGGGTGTTCGGGCCGTACGAGGCGTTGACCGTGTTGTGGATGAAGAAGTCCGACTCGTGCACCCCGTAGTTGGCACTTGCGTCCCAGGTCAGCCCGCTCTCCGACGTCCGCCGCAGGCCGGAGATGACGGACATCTCGGTGACCACCCCGCCGAAGCGCGGGGTGAAGCCGCCCGGAGCCATCTCCTGGAAAGAGAAACAGTTGGGATCGGCGAACACCTGCGAGAAGGCCACCGGGTCCGGCACGTCGCTCGCCACGCGTACCGTGGGGCAGTTCGCCGAACCGTCAGCCGTTCCATCCTGCGCGTCCAGCACATCCGCGATCAGGAGCGTCTCCCCCTCGTCCAGGCTGTAGACGTTGGCCCGATTGTTCGGATGCCGGAAATAGAACCCCTCCGTCACCTTCTTTTCCGCGTAGTTGGCGTAGCCGTACACCTCGAGGAGATCGGAGAACGGCACACCCACGTTGGCAAACAGCTTCACCTCGTCGTCGATCGTCGGGTTGCCCCAGATCTGCGCCGGTCCGCTTCGTTCAGCCTCCCGTACTTCCCCCGTCGGCGCATCGCATACCTCCTGGCAACTTGAAGAGCCGCTGCCAAGATGTTGCGTTCACCGGTTGAGACCACCCAGCAATCTGATAGCTGTCGCCGTCGCCCGCCCTGTAGGTGCCCGTGTTGAGCTCGAGGCTACCTCATTCGCGGGCATCCTTCAGCTGGAAATTGATCACGCCCGCGATCGCGTCCGAGCCGTACTGGGCGGAGGCGCCGTCGCGGAGCACCTCCGCCTGTTGCAGGCCGATCGACGGAATGGTCGAGATGTCCGGGCCCTGGGCCCCGTCCGTCACGCCAGCGAACCAGGCGATGACAGACGAGCGGTGGCGACGCTTCCCATTGACGAGCACGAGCGTGTGGTCGTGGGCGAGATTACGCAGGCTGGCCGGCCGTACCAATGTCGCCGCGTCGCTGATCGGGTGCGTGGCCACGTTGAATAAGGGTACCAGTGTCCGGAGCTGGTAGTCGAGTGTCCGCGGGCCCTGGCTGATAACATCCTGAATTGAGATCGCGTCGATCGGGCTGGGTGATTCGGTCACCGAGCGCGGTCGACTCGGGCTCCCGACCACCACGACGGGCGCGAGCGGGATCGGCTCCTCCCCGATGTTCGCGGCACCATCCGCCACCTGCACGGCCGTGACGCCCGACGCTGAAGTCAGAATGACCAGAGCCGCCACTGCGGCCGCACGCGCGTTCGCCCAGATCCCGACCTTGCTGGATATCGCCATTCCCTTGTTCAGTTGGTACCCGTCGCTTGTGCGCAACATAACTTTCGAAACCTCTGTCGTGCTAACGAAGTCGCCTCGCGCGAATGCGCAGGCCTCGCCATCGCCTCGCTTCCCCGTCGGCGACCACCCGCGTCTGGATTGCGAGCCGGGCCAGGGTCGCGGGCGCGGCCCTCTGGTGGCATGACGGTGCAGACCGCCGCGGACGACCTGTGCCCCCTCTCGAATATCGCCGGCGTCGACGCCGGGCTGACCAATCCGACACCGGCTGAGTGCGCAAGATTGACACGCAACTGCTCGAGGACCGCCACTATTGTGGATCTGGAGGCCAATGTCGCGCTCGGCAGGAATCTCACCATCGTGCTCGGCAACCAGTAATGTGTTCAGCACCCCGCTGGAGCGGACGGATCCGTTCGCCGATGTATTCGGACTCCCGTACAGGCAGTTCCCGCCGTGGGGTCTGAGCAGGGGATACTACTTATGCGCGACTCGGCTGGAACTGGGGCCGCCAGATTGCCCAAATGGACTGAGGTGGTCCCCGGACGAAGTGCGAGGAACCGGAAGAGCGCGGCGGGGGCGCGAGCAGAATCACGCCTGGCCCTTCCGGAACCTGCACGGATGAGAGCCCAAGGGACGCGGGAAGCCGCTTTGACCTCCCCCGCCAGTCCGGATAGGATGGCACCGTGAAAATCCTGATCGTGGGAAACGGGGGGCGCGAACACGCTCTCGCCTGGAAGCTCAGGCGAGACGCCCCGGCGGCGGAGCTGTTCGCCACGCAGCCCAACCCCGGCATCGCCCGCCTCGCGACCGCCGTGGACCTCCCGCCCTCCGATGTCGGCGCCGTCACGTTGTGGGCCGAGGGCACGAGGCCCGACCTGACGATAATCGGTCCCGAGGTCCCGCTCGCCCTCGGGCTCGGCGACGCATTGAGGCAGCGCGGTCTCCCGGTCTTCGGCCCAGGCGCGTCGGCCGCGCGTATCGAAGCCTCGAAGGCGTTCGCAAAGGACCTCATGGCCCGGGCGTGCGTGCCGACGGCGGCCCACCGCACCTTCACGAGCTGGCCGGAGGCGCAAGCCTACATCTCGGCGGCAGACGCCCCGATCGTCGTCAAGGCCTCCGGGCTGGCGGCGGGGAAGGGAGCTATCGTGTGCCCGTCGACCGGCGAGGCGCTCGCGGCCGCGAAGTCGATGCTCACGGGCGGCGCATTCGGGGCGGCGGGATCCGAGATCGTGGTCGAGGAGTTCATGGAGGGTGAGGAACTCTCGGTGTTCGCCCTCACCGACGGGCACGACGCCGTCCTCATGCTCCCCTCCCAGGACTACAAGCGGGCCGGCGAGGGTGACACAGGACCGAATACCGGCGGCATGGGCTCCTACGCACCCGTTCCGATCGCAACCGAAGCCACGGTCGGGCTGGTTCGCGATCGGATTATCTCCCCGGTGCTCGAGGGCCTGCGGGATGCCGGCGCACCCTTCCGTGGACTCCTCTATGCGGGCCTCATGATCACCGGCTCCGGGCCCAAGGTCGTCGAGTTCAACTGCCGCTTCGGCGACCCCGAAACCCAGGCGCTCCTCCCCCTGATGAAGAGTTCGCTTCTGGATCTCATGATCCCGATTGCACGGGACGGGAGCATCTCCGGGGCCGCATGCGATTGGGAGGACGGCGCGGCGCTCAATACGGTCCTCGCCTCGGCAGGCTACCCCGGCTCATACGAGAACGGGAAGGAGATCACGCTGCCGCCGAGGTCGGACCGACAGGACAGACTTCTCGTGTTCCACGCCGGCACGCGGGACACCGACGGGCGGCTACTGACCAACGGTGGCCGGGTGCTCTCGGTGGTCGGTGTCGGCGGCGACCTGGAGGAGGCGAGGGCGAGGAGTCTCGCGGGTGCAGACGTGATCCGCTTCGAGGGCAAGACGCTCCGGCGGGACATCGGATGGCGGGCCTTCTCGTCGGATGCCCGAGCTACCGGAAGCTGAGACGATCGCCCGGGGGCTCCGTGCCCCCCTACTCGGGCGCTCCATCGAGGATGTCGAGGTCCTGAAGGAAGACCTTCTCTCCGTCCCGAAGGCGGAGTTCCGTGCCTCGCTTCGGCACCGGTCGGTCCACGGCGTCGGACGCAGGGGCAAGAACGTCGTCGTGGAGGTCGGACCCGGATCGGCTCGCGGTGGCGACGTCGACCGCCTGGTCGTGAATCTCGGGATGTCAGGCCGACTCCTCCGCCGGCGACCCGCTGAGCCGGCCCCGCTCCCCGGGCATACCGGGCTTCACTTCCGGCTGGATGATGGATCGGCCCTCATCTATCGGGATGTCCGGCGCTTCGGGCGGCTCGCGGTCCTCCCGCCGGACGCCTACCGGGACTGGTCCCGGGGCCTCGGACCGGAACCGCTTGCCGACGGATTCCGCGCCCGCCACCTGATCGGGGCCCTCTCCCGCTCCCGCTCCCCGGTTCGCTCCTGGCTGCTGGACCAGAGGCGGATTGCAGGCGTTGGCAACATCTACGCGAACGAGGCGCTCGCCCGGGCACGGATCCACCCCGGCAGAGCTGCGCGGGACCTCTCTCCTGATGAGGGCCGGACACTCCACCGCGTACTCCGCTCCGTCCTGAGGGAGGCGATCGACGCCGGGGGAACGACGCTTCGCGATTACCGAACCGCCGAGGGGAGCGAGGGGAGCTACGCGGACGCCCTCCGGGTATACGGCCGGGAGGGGCACCCGTGCACGAGATGCGCGGGCACGATTGTTCGCATTCGTCTCGGAGGCCGCTCCGCCTTCCTGTGTCCACGCTGCCAACCGGCCGGACAGCAGCATGACTCCCGACGACGGACCCGCCCGACGTAGAGTACGCCCGACCGGCCACAGAGGCCGGAGGCGCCGGGTACCCGCGTGCGTCCCGGCCCTTCTCCTCTTCGGGGCACCTCTCGCCCCTGAGGTCGCTGCCCCCCAGAGGGTGGACGCCGACCGGATCTCGGACGGCACTGGTCTCCCCGTCGAGGAGGTCGTTCTAGCGAACGGGATGCGCTTCCTTCTCCTCGAGAGAACGGGCGCGCCCACAGTATCATTCGTCGTTCACGTCGGCGTGGGAAGCATCCACGATCCACCCGGTCAGACGGGAGTCAGCCACTTCCTTGAGCATCTCCTCTTCAAGGGGACGACCACGATCGGGACCACGGACGTTGCGTTGGAGCGGATCCACATGGACGCAATGGACGCCGTCCACGACTCGATCGTGCAGGAAGGCGTGATGCCGTCTGCCGGGCCGGGGGTTGTGGAGCGTCTCCAAGCACGGCTCGAGGCGCTCGAGGACTCGGCGCGCGCGTACGTGATTCCCAACGAATACGACCAGATCCTCACGAGCCACGGTGCCCGGGGGCCGAACGCGACGACGGGTTACGAGGCGACAACCTACTATGTCTCCCTGCCCTCGAACCGTGCGAAGCTCTGGTTCGTGCTGGAATCCGACCGGATGCGGAGCCCTGTCCTCAGGGAGTTCCACACGGAACGCCGCGTGATCATGGAGGAACGCCGCCTGCGAACCGAGACTTCGGCGCCGGCACTCCTCTCGGCCACCTATTACGGCGCCGCGTTCACCGACCACCCCTACGGTGTGCCCCCCATCGGATACGCTGAGGACCTCCTTCGCCTCTCCCGGCGCGAGGTGGAGGCGCACCACCAGCGGTATTACGGGCCCGGCCAGACGACGATCGCGATTGTCGGCCGCTTCGAGGCGGACTCCGCCGCCGTCTGGGCCGAACGCTACTTCGGCACTATCGAGCGTCGGGGAGCCGCACCCCCCGCTCCGCCCCCCGAGGGCGTCCAGGTGGAGCCGAGGCGCGTCGAGACCCGCTACGACGCCGGGCCCGCGATCCGGATCGGGTGGAAAGTACCGTCGGGGCTCGCACCGGAGTCCCCCGCCCTCCAGGTGCTTGCGAATCTGCTGGTCGGATCGACGGACGCGCGCCTCCACCGGCGGCTCGTGATTGACGACAGGATCGCCGCTTCCGTCTTCGCCGGAACAGGGCCGGGCAGGCTCCATCCGGGGCTCTTCACGATCCAGGCGATCCCCATCGCCCCGCATGCCCCCGAAGACGTCGAAGCGGCAATCTACAGCGAACTCGATCGCCTCCGGCGGGTTCCGCCCACGGACGGTGAGTTGCGGCGGGTGCGGCGGGCTCTGCTCGCGGCCGAAGTCCGGAGGCTCGCATCCGCCGAGGGACTGGCGTTCCAGCTCGCCTCATCCCAGGCGGCGTGGGGGGACTGGCGGGAGACATTTCGATTGCAGGAACGGATGCGGGCGGTCGGGCGCGACGAGATAGCACGAGTGCTCGACGTATACTTCCGGCCCGAGGGAAGGACCGTCGCCATCCTGCGCCCGGCAGAGGAGCCGTAGGCGGGGCCCGTGCCGCTTCTCCCGCTCCTTCTTCTGCCCGCTGCTTTCGTCGGCCGCGAAGGGGCCCAGACGCCCACCGACAGGGTGACCCCCGCTTATCC
>VXNE01000280.1 GCA_009840715.1 Gammaproteobacteria bacterium | reverse complement strand
TCGAACGTGCGGCCGAGTCCTTCGGCGTGTCGCTGGAAGCGCTCGGCGAGCGGTTCGTTCGTGTTGAGGTCCAGGTAGTCGACGTCGGCCCAGAGGACCTCGACGTCGCAACCAGACCCGCGCGCGCCCGCCTCGAAGCAGGCCTGCACCCGCGGCTTGAGTTGCTCCAGGGCCTCCTGGTCCTTCGCGCGCACGTAGAAGTCCCCGGCCGCGCGCTCGGGCACGATGTTGGGGGCCTGTCCGCCGTCGGTCACGATCCCGTGAATGCGCTCGGTGGGGCGGATGTGCTGGCGGAGGTTCGAGATGGCCTGGTAGGCGAGCAACAGGCCGTCGAGCGCATTGATTCCCCGGTGCGGCATGGCGGAGGCGTGTGCGGACTTGCCGTGGTAGATGACGTCCACCTCGGCCACGCAGATGCACGGCATCGTCGCGAGGTTCACGCCGGCCGGGTGCACCATCAGCGCGGCGTCGACGCCCTCGAAGGCCCCGGCGCGCGCCATGACCTCCTTGCCGCCGCCCTTCTCCTCGGCGGGGGTGCCGAGGAAGGTCACGGTCCCGTCGAAGCGTCCCTTGACGCTGTCGAGGGCGAGGGCCGCGCCAAGGGCCGCTGTCGCGATGATGTTGTGGCCGCAGGCGTGGCCGATGCCGGGCAGCGCGTCGTATTCGGCGAGCACGGCGACGTTGGGTCCGCTACCGCTGCCGATGCGCCCCTCGAACGCGGTGTCGAGCCCGTAGGCGCCGCGCTGGACGGGGACCCCGAAGCCCTCGGCGGTGTCGGCGAGCAGCGTACTGGCGCGCACCTCCTCGAACGCGAGCTCCGGGTGCGCGTGAATCTCGTGGGATACGCGGAGCAGCGTGTCCGCGTGGTCGTCGACGAAACGGGCGATGTCTTCTTTCATGGTGTTCAGGCTAACAGATGAAACAGGGCGGCGCGGGCGGTTCAGACGATGCGCGAACCCGTTTTCCCCCAGTACTC
Organism: Gammaproteobacteria bacterium; assembly: GCA_009840715.1. Classification (GTDB taxonomy): domain Bacteria; phylum Pseudomonadota; class Gammaproteobacteria; order Pseudomonadales; family Azotimanducaceae; genus VXNE01. Next base: position 7,099 of record VXNE01000280.1, on the reverse strand, counting down.
GTCCTTCAGCAGCCGCTTGTAGAGCTTGCCCGTCGGCAGCCGCGGCAGTTCGTCCCGGAAGTCGACGCTCTTCGGGCACTTGTAGTGGGCGATGTGCTCGCGGGCGTAGGCCATGAGTTCCGCCTCCAGCGCCGGTCCCGGTTCCGCGCCGGGCGCCGGCTGCACGACGGCCTTCACCGCTTCGCCCATCTCCTCGTCCGGCACGCCGATGACGGCCACGTCCATGACCTTGGAGTGCACCACCATGGCGTCCTCGATCTCCTGCGGATAGATGTTCACGCCGCCGGAGATGATCATGTACGTCGCTCGGTCGGTGAGGTAGAGGAAGCCGTCCTCGTCCACGTAGCCGACGTCGCCGAGGGCGCTCCAGTTGGCGTGTTCGGGGTGCTGCGCCTCCTTCGTCTTCTCCGGGTCGTCCAGGTACTCGAACGGCAACGCCGGCAACTCGAAGTAGACGATCCCCGGCTCCCCCACAGGGAGTTCCCGGCCGTCCTCGTCGCAGATGTGGATGACGCCGAGCACGGGTTTCCCGACAGTCCCCCGGTGCTCGAACCACTCGTCGGGACCGGTGTGGGTGAACCCGTTGATCTCGGTCCCCGCGTAGTACTCGTAGAGGATCCTGCCCCACCACTCGAACATCTGCTCCTTCACCTTCGGCGGGCACGGCGCCGCGGCGTGAATGGCGACCTTGTGGGAGGACAGGTCATACCCGGCGCGCTCCGACTCCTCGAGCTTGAGCATGCGGGTGAACATGGTCGGCACCCACTGGCTGTGGGTCACCCGGTGTTCCTCGATGGCGGCGAGCGCATGGACCGGGTCGAAGCGCGGCATGATGACGGCCGTGCCGCCGAGCGACTGCACCCCGGTGCAGAAGGCGAGCGGCGCCGAGTGATACAGCGGCGCCGGCGAGAGGTAGACGCTCTGCGCGTCGAAGCCCCAGAGCATGCTCTGCAGCGTGCCCACGAGGTTGGCGTCGTCCTCGATGGAAGCCTCCGGCAACGCGCGCAGGATGCCTTTCGGGCGTCCGGTGGTCCCGGAGCTGTACAGCATGAACGTCCCGGCGGGCTGTTCCGCAAGGGGCTCCGCCGGGTGGGCGGCGATGGCGGTCTCGAAGTCCTCCCACCCGTCGATGGCGCCGTCGAGCATGAGCCAGGTGTGACAGTCGGGGGCGTACTTCGGGATGTTCCGGGCGACGTCCGCGCGGGCGTGGCTCGCGACCAGTACCTGGGACCTGGAGTTCTCGACGATGTAACCGGCTTCCTCGTCCGTCAGGTAGCGGTTCACCGTCGTGAGGTACAGGCCCGAGCGCAGTGCGGCCCACACCACGTCGAACCAGGCGATGTGGTTCTCGGCGAAGATCGAGATGTGGTCCCCGCGCCGGAGACCGCGGTCGTAGAGCAGTTGCGCCAGCTGGTTGGAGCGGTCGTTCAGCTCGCGGTAGGTGCGGGTGGCGCCGGTGGCGCTGTCGATGACGGCGGGCTTGTCGGGAGACAGTTCGGCCCATTTGCCTGGATACATGGTCGGCCCTGGAGGTTGGGTAGGGGGAACGGGCGAGTGTGTCCGATCCGGAGGGCGCGCGGCAAGGGCAGGTCAGGGGCCCAACGTCCCGATCGGAATGGTCCCGACTTCCCCGCGACGCCACGTACCGTACCCGCTCGGCACGATGACGGCGAGAGCCGACGGGGCGCTGCCTTGCACCCGTTCGGCGAGCCTGCGCAGGTTCCTGGCGCCGACGTCCACCCATCGTTCGCCGAGCTTGATCTCGAATGCCGCCCAGCGACCGTCGGCGGTCTCGACGACCGCGTCCACCTCCAGACCGTCCTTGTCGCGGTAATGAAACACTTCTGCGTCGGCCGCCTGGGCGTAAGCGCGCAGATCGCGAATCACGAGGGATTCGAAGAGCAGGCCGAGGAACTCGACGTCGGCGAGCAACCGCTCGGGGGTGGCGACCAGGGCTGCAACTGCCAGCGAAGGGTCCACGAAATGCCTGACCGGGGTGGTGCGGAGGCTTTGACGGGACCGCAGGTGAGGCGACCACGCCCGCTGATTCTCCACCACCATGAGCCGTTCGAGCGCATCGAGGTACTCGGCAACCGTATCGGATTTCAAGGATGGCGCGGAATCCCGTACGTCGGTTGCGAGCGTCGACATCGAAACGGGCGTGGCGACGTTTCGGGCCAGGGACCGCAACAGCTGTCCGACCTTGACGGGATCCCTGGACTTCCCGCTCACGGCAGCGACGTCCGCGCGGCGGATCTCGTCAAGGTATGCCCTGTTTGCCCGTAGCGTTCTGGGCAGGGTGCTGCCGAGGTTGCCTGGCCAGCCCCCCGAGCAAATCAGTTCGGCGACGCGGGCAATAGGCAAATCTGCGCGTCCAGCCCGTTGCTCGACGCCTTCGAGGAGACCGGCGAGCGAAACCTCCCCGCCCGATAGTCCGCTCTCGAAGAGAGACATGGGCCGCATGCGGAGCCGCGCGAAGCGTCCGGCGCCCGTATGGCGGGTTGCATCGTCAGCGGGTACGGCGGAGCCGGTCAGAATGAACTGACCGGGCAGGCGACGTGTGTCCACGGCCCTGCGAACGTGATTCCAGACGCTCGGCTCCAACTGCCATTCGTCGATCAGCCGGGGCGCCTCGCCGTCCAGGACTGCGGCCGGGTCGACCCCCGCCAGCCGTCTCGCGTTGTCATCAACGTCGAAGAGGACCTGACTTCTGGCGGCGCGCATTGCGGTGGCCGTCTTGCCGGACGCCCTGGGTCCTTCCACGACGACCGCACCCACGGTCTGCAGGAGTTCTGCCAGTTCGGCGTCGACGACTCTTGGCAGGTAGTTCGTCACGATGGGTCTGGGGTCCTCCGGGAAGGAGCTTCCGAGATATCGATAGCGGCCTTGCCTGTGTGGATGAAACCGTGCGTGAGCGAGATTCTAGCGGGTGATTTATCGAAGTTGTAGAGGGTGGTTTGTCGGATCTATAGAGGGTGTTTTATCGATTTATCAACAGGCGATTTGTCGAAGTATCAGCGGGTGATTTGTCGAAACACCGACGGGTCGCACTCGGGTCGTCGTGGCGACGCGTCCACGACCGAAAGTCTCAGTCGAGGCCGAGCACCCGGCGCAGCTTCTCCGTGTCGGCGTCGAACACCTCGCCGAGGTTGAGTTCCTCGAGTTGCCACAGGACCGCCTCGAGCCGTTCACGGCCGATTTCCGTGCGTGCGGCTTCGCGTGGCGTCTGGTCCTTGAGTTCCGGAAGCGGCTCGTCGGGCCATCGCTCCCAGTGCGCCTCGGCGACGTCCTCGAGCAGCGCCGCCGCGGTCTCGGTGTCCATTTCGTCTTCGCCCTCGGCGTCTTCCGGAAACACCCAGTCCGGCAGCTCCCCCAGATCGTCCACCACCTCCTTGTCACGGAACGCCGCTCGGTCTCCGAGGCGTGCCTGGCACTCGCGCTCGAAGGCGTCGACCCGGCGCGCCGAGTCCGCGAACACCTCCAGGTGGGGACCGTCGATCCGGATCAGCCCCAGGGCCGCGTCGGCCCAGACGTCCTCCCGGGTGGCGCCTTCCCGCGCCCACGGGAACGAGACGGTCACGAGCTTCCCCGCGTCGTCGGTCTGGCGCGGTTGGTCGTGGTCCAGGCCCCTCGCCAGGGGCAGGAGGGCGTCGCTGGCCTCCTCGGGCGTGCACCGCAGGTCGTAGTGCAGCAGCGTGAGCTGGACGGGATCGCCGTCCGCGTTCTCGATGAGCGGCGGCTCCGGATCGAGGAGTGCCTCCTGCAGGTCAAAGTAGAGGGCGCGCAGCTCTGCCCCGCGGCCGGCAAGCGCCTCGGCCGGGGCATCGGGCTCGATTCCCCACTCCTCGCGCAGGTCGATGACGTGCTCGGCCCAGGCGGGCGGCAGGGTGTACGGGGCGCAGCCGAGCAGGATCGAGTCGCCGTCGAGGGTGACCACCTGCGCGTAGAGGATCGCCCCCCTGGGGAACGCTTCCGCATCGACTTGCTCGTGCACCTCGTACTCACGCCGGCGGAGCATGTCCCGCAACGTCACGGTGCGCCCCGGCTCCAGGCCGCGGACCATGTAGAAGCTGAACGGCTGCGCGCAGGCGGCCTCGATGAACCGCCTCGTCAGGGCGTCGGTCCGGCCCCGGCGATGCGCGAGGTAATGCAGTGCGATCGGCATCTGCGGACGACGGTCCTCCGGCTCCAGGCCGGCCCTCTCGGGGATCCAGAAATAGGGGCACCAGGCCGAGAAGGTGTCGAACTCGACCGGCAGGTCGTCCTCATCGAGAACGTCCGCGTAGAGCACGTCTTCGTCGAACGGCGTTCCGTCTCCCAGCGCGAAGTCGAGCCAGGCGTCCCCCAGCCAGCCCGGGCCGTAGTGCCGCTCGGCATGGGTGGCGAGACGCCCGCTCAGTTTCTCCGCCAGGCGCTCCATGCGCCGCCATCCGGGCGACGCACGGCGTGTCTCGTCCCGCAGCATGCAGCAGCAGCTTGTACTTCTTCCCGCTCCCGCAGGGGCAGGGGTCGTTTCTGCCGGTTTTCATGGGCGTCTCGCTGGGGAACGACGACTGGGCTAATCGCCCACTGCAGCCGCCCCCATCGCGCGCATGGCCTCGTCCGTGGTGAGGAACACCTCACCCGACAACTCCTCCGACAGACCCGCCGTCCCGAACTGGTCCTGCACGGGGCCCTTGACCTCCGACAGGTGCAGCGCCACGTCCCGTGCCTCGAGCCGGTGGTTCATGCGGCGCAGCATTTCGAGGCCCGAGTTGTCGATGAAGTTGATGGCGCTGCACACGAGCACCAGATGACGTGCCTCCGGGTGGCGGTTGAGGATTTCCAGCAGGCGGTCCTCGATGTCGTGGGCGTTGGCGAAGTGAAGGTTCTCGTCGACGCGCACGGCGACGGCGTGGGGCGTGGTCTCCGTGTCGTAGCGCGCAACGTTGCGGAAGTGGGTCGAGTCCCCGATCCTGCCGACAACGGCGATGTGCGGCCGGCTCGATTGCCGGAGGAAGAGCGCCACCGCCGCTCCCGCACCGAGCAGCAGGCCGCCTTCGACGCCGAGGATCAACACGCCGAAGAGGGTGAGGAGATGCACCGCGACATCGGCCCGGTAGAAGTGCCAGTGCTCGCGCAGCGTGGAAAAGTCGATGAGGTTGACGACCGAGACGATAACGATGGCCGCGAGGGTGGCGTGGGGCAGGTAGCGGAACAACGGCGTGAGCCAGAGCAGGGTCACGATGATCCCGGCGACGCACACGAGCATGCTGACCGGGGTGCGGGCTCCGGCGGAGTGGTTGATGCTCGACTTGGTGAAGCTGCCGGCCACCGGATACGCGCCCGTCAACGCCGCCCCGAGGTTCGACGCGCCGAGCGCCAGCAGTTCCTGGGGCGCGTCCACGCGCTCGCGCTGGCGCGTGGCGAGGGTGGACGCGATCGAGTAGGTCTCGACGAACGCGACGAGCGCGATGATCGTCGCCGCGGGGGCGAGATCGATCCAGAGGGCCGGGTCGAGGGGCGGCAGGGTCAGGCCCGGTAGTCCGCTTGGCACGAACCCCACCGCGGCGACGTCGAGGTCGAACAGGAAGACGCAGAGGGTCGCCACGATGGCGACGAGCATCGGCCCCGTCCGCGTCATGGGATGGTCGGGATTGCCGAACGGCAGGCTGCCGAAGCGCCGCACCGCCCACACGCCGAGGATGCTCGCGCCGCCGATGGCGAGCGCTACGGGCGAGAGGTCCGCGGCCGCCTGGACGAGCCGCGAAAGCTGCTCGTAGGGGTTCCCGCGGGTGTCGATGGCGAGGCCGGCGAACGCCGGCAACTGGCTGATGATGATGAGGATGGCGGCCCCGTTCACGAAACCCGCGATCACCGGGTGACTCAGCAGATTGACGATGCCGCCCATCTGCAGGACGCGCAGCAGCCAGAGCATCGCGCAGACCTCGAGGCACAGAATGGAGGTGATCGAAAGGTAGGCGTCGGAATACGCGGGAGCGTACTCGCCGACGGTGGCGGCGACCATCAGGGCCGCTATGGCCACGGGACCGACCACCAGTTGCCTCGTGGAGCCGAGCACGGCGTGGATCGCCATCGGCGCGAGACAGGCGTAGAGGCCCGCCTGGGCGGGCAGGCCGGCGAGATACGCATAGGCGACCGCCTGGGGCACCGTGACCACGCCGAGGACCAGTCCGGCAACGAGGTCGTGGTGGAAATCGTCGCGTCGATAGCTGGGGAGGACCGCGAGGATCGGCACGAACCGCGTGACGGAGCGGCGGGTTGCGAGCGCCCCAAAGGCCTCCGCGTCCCGGCGGGGACCTTCCGCTGGCGCGCTCGCGCGGCTACGCGCGGGCGACCGAAGGCGACGTGCCCAGTCCTTGACACCCGTGAACATGGGGCGCAACTCTATCAGTCCGCGCCGCGACGCGGCGCGGGACCCCCACAGGGAGGGCAACAAGAGCGCAGCAACGGAGGTAGGAATGGACACCCAACCCGCGGTCGCGGTCGAGGCGGGTCAGCCGCTATCCATGGAGACGGTGCAGCTCGACGGCCCCCGGGCCGGCGAGGTCATGGTCGAGATCCGGGCGACCGGGATCTGCCACACCGACGCCTACACGCTTTCGGGTTCGGACCCGGAGGGCCTGTTCCCGGCCATCATGGGCCACGAGGGCGCGGGGGTCGTGGTCGAGGTCGGCGAAGGCGTCACGAGCCTCGCCGTGGGCGACCACGTGATCCCGCTCTACACGCCGGAGTGCCGCCAGTGCAAGTTCTGCCTCTCCGGCAAGACCAACCTCTGCGGCGCCATCCGCGAGACGCAGGGCCAGGGGCTCATGCCGGACGGGTCGTCGCGGTTCTCGCTGAACGGCGAAACGATCTTCCACTACATGGGGACCTCCACGTTCTCGAACTACACAGTGCTGCCGGAAATCGCCGTCGCGAAGATCCGCGAGGACGCGCCCTTCGACAAGGTCTGCTATATCGGCTGCGGCGTGACGACGGGCCTCGGCGCCGTCATGAACACCGCGAAGGTCGAACCCGGGTCGAACGTTGCCGTCTTCGGGCTCGGCGGCATCGGCCTCAACGTCATCCAGGGCGCGCGCCGGGTCGGGGGCGGCCG
>VXNE01000110.1 GCA_009840715.1 Gammaproteobacteria bacterium | reverse complement strand
GGAGGCCGAAGAAGTTCGGCTGCTGCAGGACCACCGCCGTGGGCGGGGCGGGCAGGCCGGAGAGCGCGTCCGGATCGACGAGGCCGTCCTCGCCGTGGGGCAGCGTCACGATCTCGATGCCCTGGTTGCGCACGATCGTGCGCGTCGTCGCAACGTAGAGCGGATGGGCGTTCCCGGCGACGGCGACCACGGGCGGATGGTCCCCGCGGTGTCTCCGGCGGTTGGCGCGCACGGCCATCAGGACCGCCTCCGCGAGGCCGGAACCCCCGTCGTAGACCGAGGCGTTGCAGACGTCCATCCCGGTCAGTTCCGACATCATGGTCTGGAACTCGTAGATGAGCTGCAGCGTGCCCTGGCTCGCCTCCGCCTGGTACGGGGTGTACGCGGTCATGAACTCGCCGCGGCTCGCGATGTCCCAGACCGCGGCCGGCACATGGTGATCGTACGACCCCGCGCCCAGAAAGCACGGCCCGGCCTCATCCTGCCGGGCGCGCTCGCCAAGGCGGCGCAGAACCTCCATCTCGGCCAATCCGTCGGCGACCGTCTCGAAGTCGCCGGAGCGGAGGGCGGGCGGTATCTCGTCGAACAGCGACTCGACGTCAGGGACCCCGACGGCGGCGAGCATCTCCGCCACGTCCGCGTCGGTGTGAGGAATGAAAGGCATCCGTCATCGACCCTGAACTGGTGGTGTCGCGACACCACACACCGGGGAGTTTCCCGGATTCCCGGACCCGGCGGCAAGTCCCGCCCGGGGCTACGCGCCAGTCACCCGGCCCTGGGCGCCAGGCCCATCAGTCGTCGTCGACGTCGAACGACTCGTCGAGTCCGTCGCCGTCGACCAGGTCGTCCCCGTCACCCACGTCCGCGTCCTCCCCGGACGCGCAGAAATCCGCGTACGTCTCCGCGTCCATCAGGTCGTCCAGTTCGGACTCGTCCGCCGGTTCGATCGTGAACAGCCACCCGTCCCCGTAGGGGTCCTGGTTCACCAGTTCCGGCGCGTCCTCGAGGGCATCGTTCACGGCGACCACGGTCCCGGTCACGGGCGCGTAGAGGTCCGAGGCCGCCTTCACCGACTCGACGACCCCGGCCTCCTCGGCCGCGCCCACGGAGCGGTCCAGCTCCGGCAGCTCGACGTACACGACATCGCCGAGTTGGTCCTGTGCATAGTCGGAGATGCCCACCAGGACGTTGCCGTCCTCGTCGAGCCGGGCCCATTCGTGGGTCTCCGCATACACAAGCTCCGTGGGACATTCGCTCATGCTTTCCCTCTTGGTCTTGGAAATGTTGTCCGCAGCGCGCCCGCGAGGGACGCCTGCGACGGTCCGGCCGGGGACCGATACTCTACCCGATAGCAAGGACGCGGCACCACCGCATCGCACTCAACGCATCCCTTCCCCGGGTCCGGGACACGGCCCGTTACTTGAATACGCGCTTGCCATGGCGCACGAACGGCGGCCGTACGATCCGGCCCGCCCGCGCGGCGCCCCGCACGTCGATGCCCACCGCGCCCCTGGCCGACCGGGGCAACCGGGCAAGGCCGATGCCGTGACCCAACGTCGGCGAGAATGCGCCGCTCGTCAACACACCGGCATCCGTCTCCGTCCGTACGGCCATCGCCCGCCGCAGGACGCCCCGCTCCTCGAGGACGACTCCGGTCAGCTTTTCGCGCCATGCCTCCCGGCGCCGGGCCTCCAGCGCGGCACGCCCGACGAAGTCGCGCTCCGGCGGGTCCCATGCCACGGTCCACGCCATGTTCGACTCGAGCGGCGTGACGGACTCGTCCATGTCCTGGCCATGGAGGTTCAACCCCGCCTCGAGTCGCAGGGTGTCGCGGGCGCCGAGTCCCGCCGGCGCGACCCCCGCCCTCAGGAGACTCTCCCAGAGCGCCTCCGCGGCCTCCGCGGGCACGAGTACCTCGATCCCGTCTTCGCCGGTATACCCCGTGCGGCCGATCATCCAGTCGCCGGACTCGCATGCGTCGAAAGATCCCAGTCCGTCCGCCTCCCCGCGGCCCGTCGCCTCCCGGAAACGCCCCAGCGCCTGCGGCCCCTGCACCGCCAGCATCGCCAGGTCTCGCCGCTCGCGCAGGGCCACCTCGAACGCACCGGCCCGGTTCGACAGCCACGGGACCACACGCTCGCGCGTGCCGGCGTTCGACACGACGCGATATCGGTCCGGGAGGCGGTAGACGATCACGTCGTCGACCACCCCGCCCTCCTCGTTCAGCAGCGCTCCGTAGAGCGCCTTGCCCGGACTCGCGAGGCGCGCGACGTCGTTGGCCACCACGTGGCGCAGAAACGCCCTGGCGCCCCTGCCCGACACGTCGGTCACGCTCATGTGCGACACGTCGAACATGCCAGCGTCGGTGCGGACCGCGTGGTGCTCGGCAACCTGCGACCCGTAGTGCAGGGGCATCTCCCACCCGGTAAACGGCACCATGCGCGCCCGCGCGCGGACGTGGGCGTCGAACAGGGGGGTGCGGCCGGCCACGTCAGAGAGCGCGGGCAACAACGCCGTCGCCCATCGCCTCGCGAATCAGCCACCGTTTCGCCGCGGGGGTCGCATCGAGGCCGCGCACGCCCACGTTTCTGAGCCACCTCCCGACCGGGCCGCCGTAGCCGTACGCGCTACGCAGCGCGGTCATCAGGGCGACCATGGCTTCCGCCCGCGCCCGGCGCCGCCGCGCGAAGCCGCGCCACAGGTTCGGCCGGCCGAGATCGGTGGCGCCCTCCGCGACATCGAGGAGACGTGCGGCATCCTCGATGCCCAGGTTGACGCCCTGGCCGGCAAGGGGGTGCACGGTGTGCGCGGCATCGCCCACGAGGAGCAGCCGAGGGCGCGGATTGAAATCGCGCACGAGGCGCTGGGCGAGCGCGAACGTGTAGCGGCGGTCCACGGCCTCGAGGGGGCCGAGCACGCCCTCCGAAGCCGTGTCGAGGGCCGCCAGGAACGCCGCATCGTCAAGGGCCCCGAGCCGCTCGGTGACAGCTCGGTCCTGGCTCCAGATCACGGCCGAGCAGCGGGCATCCGGCAAGGGCAGGAACGCCAGCGGCCCGTGCCTGCCGAAACGCTGCAGCGCCGTGTCCCCGTGTGCACGCTCGGTGCGCACCACGGTCGCGAGCGCCGCGTCGAAGTCGCCACGGCCGAGTACCTCCGCCCCCGCCAGCCGGCGCACTTCCGATTCCGCGCCATCCGCCGCGATCACCAGCCTTCCGAACAGCGTTGCGTCCCCGACGGACACCTGCATCGCGGCAGCGCCTTCGGACAGGCCCGACACCGCACCGCAGTGGACATCCAGCCCATCGAGCGCCTCGGCCTCCTGCCACAGGGCCGCGCTGGTCGCGCCGACTTCCACGACGTGCGCGAGCGCATCGCAACCCACGGCCGCGCTGTCGAATTCGATGTACCCGGTGCCTTCCTCCTCCCACACGCGCATTCGGCGCACGCGGGCATCGGGTACGTCCACGCCCAGGAACTCGAAGCAGGCCGGCGTGAGGGCCACGGTCCGGACATCGAAGCCGAGCCGACCGCGCGTAGCGGCCGGACGCCGGCGGTCGACGAGGGCCACGCGGCGGCCCGCGCGGCCGAGGGCGAGGGCCGCCGTCGCGCCCACCAGGCCCGCCCCGACCACGATCGCGTCGTACGGCCCGTCAGCCACGCATCACGCCTCATCCCTCATGAGGCCTCACCCATGAGGGCCTCAATGTCATCGACCGTCTTCGGTACGTCCGCCGTCAGCACCAGGCTCCCGTGCTCCTCGATCAGCACGTCATCCTCGATCCGGATGCCGACGCCACGCCAGTGCGCCGGGACGTCGGCCGCCGAGCCGTCGTCCGGGAAGTAGAGGCCGGGCTCCACGGTGATCGCCATGCCGGGTTCGAGCGTGCGCCACGCCCCGTCGACCCTGTAGTCGCCCACATCGTGTACGTCAATGCCCAGCCAGTGCGACGAGTTGTGCACGGTGTACTGGCGGTACGCCTCGGTCTCGATCGCTTCCTCGAAACTCGTTCCGAGGAGTCCGAAGTCGATCAGTCCCTCCGTCAGGACACGCGTCGCCGCCCGGTGGGGGGCCAGAAAGTCCGCGCCGGCCACGGCCGCGTCGAGCGCCGCCATCTGCGCGGCAAGCACCACCTCGTAGAGTTCCCGCTGCGGGGTCGTGAACGTTCCGTTGACCGGGAACGTACGGGTGACGTCCGCCGCGTAGTGTTCGAACTCGCAGCCCGCGTCGATCAGCACCAGGTCGCCGTCATGGAGCACGCCGTCGTTGCGCATGTAGTGCATCACGCAGGCGTTGCGTCCACCAGCCACGATCGAGGGGTACGCGGGCGAACGGGCCCCGCTCGCAAGGAACTCGTGCGCCAGTTCCGCTTCGAGCTGCCCCTCCGTCACGCCCGGAGCGCACCGCCGCATGGCCCGGAAATGGGCGCGGGCGGTGATCTCCGCGGCCCGCTCCATCAGCCCGCGTTCCGCCGGCGACTTGTAAAGCCGTTGCTCATGCAGGAGCGCATTCAGGGAGACGAACTCGCCCGGCGGGCTCGCGCCGCTCGCCTGCTTCGCCCGCAGGTCGGTCACCCACCCGATCAGGCGCCGGTCGAAGTCCGGATGGTCGCCCAGCGTCACGTGGACACGCTCCCGGCCCTCGACGATGCCGGGAAGGATGTCGTCCAGGTCGGCATACGGAAAGGCGTCGTCGAGGCCAAGCACCTGTGCCGCCCGTTCCGGTCCCAGGCGTTCCCCCGTGTAGCGCTCGGCCCGGGCGTCCCGGTCACGGCAGAACAGGACCGTCTCGCCCTGCGTCCGCCCCGGTACAAGCACCAGGACGCAGTCGGGCTCCTCGAACCCGGTCAGGTAGTAGAAGTCGCTGTCCTGGCGGAACGGGTACTCGGCGTCCCGGTTGCGGTACCGCACCCGGGCGCTCGGCAGCAACGCGACCGACCCGCCCTCCATCGCGTCCATCAACCGTTGTCGGCGCCTGCGGTACTCATCGGGGAGCACGGCGGGGACGCGCCCTTCACGAAACATAGGCCACGAGAACGAAATGACCGGCGGCGGATGTTACAGGAGGCACCTTCACATGACGGCGAATTCACGCGACACTATCCGCACCCAGGGCGATATCGAAGGGGCTTGAGCCGTTGTCCGATCTCGGGGTCCTCGAACAGCGGATCGACGAACTCATCGAAGTGGTCCGCACGTTGAGCACGGAGAACCGGGCCCTCCGCGCCCAGCGACAGTCCCTGACCGCCGAGCGCGCGAGGCTCCTCGAGCGCAACGAACGCGCGAGCAGCCAGGTCGACTCGATGATCGGACGCCTCAAGGCCCTCGAGGAAGCCTCGTGACCGACTCGGTTACCGTCTCCGTAGAGATTCTGGGGAAGCCGTTCCAGGTCAGTTGCGGCGTGGGCGAGGCGGAGCAGGTCACGGCGGCGGCCCGCCTCCTCGACGCGCGCATGAACGAGATCCACGACACCGGCAAGGTCCTGGGTTTCGATCGCATCGCCGTCATGGCTGCGCTCAACATCGCCCACGACTACCTGGCCTCGAACGCGGACCTCACGCGCGTCTCGGGCGCCGCCGGCGACAAGGTGGCGGAACTGACGGACAAGGTCGCCCAGGCGCTCGTCGAAGCCGAGGGTTGACCTGACTCGACGCTGCGCGGCCGAGCGGGGCAAAATCGTGGGGCTTGCGTAATTCCGCGATCGGAGATTTACTCAGGGGCAGTCTCCTGAGGTGTTCGCCAGCTGGTGTCGTCCTCGAACCGTTGAGAAAACCAAGGGGGCTCCGCTGCGAGAGCGGTGCGCAAGCCCGGTCCGGCCCCCCGACGCCATGGCGTCGACACAGAGGCCGCTTCGGGAAGCCTTGGGCACTCGCATGAACCCCCGCTCTGAACCCGAACGGTTCAGGGCAAACCAGGCAGCGGCGCCATCGGGAGACGGACCTTCGAGCGGGCGGAGGAGGCCGCGGGTCCATTGCCCCGTGAGCCTCCGGCCCGCGATCTGGAGACGGTCGTCCGTGTCGTTGCGCAAGACCCTGCGCGCCCGGCGGCGCGCGTTACCTGAAGCCGACCAGTCACGCCACGCCGTCCTCGTCTGCCGGCACCTGTTCCGGTCCGCACTGGTCCTGCGCGGTCGCGTCGCGGCCTACGCCGCCTTCGACGGCGAACTCGATCTCTGGCCCTTCATCGCCAGGCACCCGCGCATCGTCCTGCCAGTGATCCTGTCCGCCACGCGCATGACCTTTCGGCCGCACCGGGTGGGCGACGCGCTCCGCACCAACCGGTTCGGCATCGTCGAGCCGCTCCCCGGCCGGCCGGTCGGTCCGCTTGCGCTGGACGCCGTACTGACGCCGCTGGTCGGGTTCAGCGAAGACGGGAGCCGCCTCGGCATGGGCGCGGGTTACTACGACCGACGGTTCGCGGCCAGGAAGCGCCCCGCCATGATCGGCATCGCGCACGAACTGCAGCGGGTCGACACCCTGCCCCGGCGCGAATGGGACGTGCCGCTGGACGCCGTGGTGACCGAAAGGGGCTGGCGGTGCTTCACGGCTCGGGGCCGGAGCATGCTGCTATAGTGACTGCATGGCCGTTCGCAAGATCATCCGCATGGGGCATCCGAACCTGCGGAGGGCCGCCCGGCCGCTGCTCCCTGAAGAACTCGACAGCGACGAACTGCATCGCCTCGTCGCCGACATGATCGATACGCTGCACGACTACGGCGGGGTCGGGCTCGCCGCACCCCAGGTCAACGAGAGCGTGCGGCTCGCGGTCGTCGAGGTGCCCGGCGGGCCGACGCGTTACGGCGCACTCGACCGGACTCCCCTGACTGTCTGCGTCAACCCCGAGATCGAAGTCGTCGATCCGGAAACCGCCGGGTACTGGGAGGGTTGCCTCTCCATCCCCGGGTTGCGCGGCTGGGTCGAGCGGCCCCAACACGTCCGCGTGCGCTTCCTCGACCTGCAGGGGCGGTCGCACGAGACCGACGCGCGCGGCTTCCTGGCGACGATCTTCCAGCACGAGTTCGACCACCTTGACGGGCGCCTCTACGTCGACCACGTCACCGACCCCACGCGTCTGGTGTTCGAGGACGAGTACGCCCGGTACATCCTGCCGCGGGAAGAAGCCGCGGCGGGCGGGGGTTAGCCCCGGGGCACGATGGACCAGGACCGCGCCAAGGCCGCCGTCGCCCGGGCCGCCTGCGACCTGATCGCCCCGCAACTGGCCACCGACTCCGTCGTCGGGGTCGGCACGGGCAGCACGGCGAACCTGTTCATCGACGCGCTGGCAGAGATCCGGCACACGTTCGACGCGGCGGTCTCGAGTTCCGAGGCCTCCACCGCGCGGCTACAGGCGCACGGCATCCACGTCCTCGAACTGAACGCGGCGCCGGCGGTGGCCGTCTACGTCGACGGCGCGGACGAGGTGGATCCCTCGAGAGCGCTGATCAAGGGCGGGGGCGGGGCGCTGACCCGCGAGAAGATCGTCGCCGCGACCGCGGACACGTTCGTCTGCATCGTCGACGACAGCAAGCCAGTGGACCGCCTGGGCGCGTTCCCGCTTCCCGTCGAGGTGATTCCAATGGCCCGCGGGCTCGTCGCGCGGCGACTGGCGGGCCTCGGCGGTCAGCCGGTCTATCGCCAGGGCTTCGTCACGGACAACGGCAACGTGATCCTGGACGTGCACGGCCTCTCGATCACCGATCCGGATGCCCTGGAGCGGGAGATCAACCACATCCCCGGCGTCGTGACGAACGGCATCTTCGCAGCCGAACGGCCGGAAACGGTCCTGGTGGGCACCCCCGGCGGGGTCGAACGCCTGTAACGCGGCTCAGGCCGCTTCCGTCTCCCCGCGGTACTGCCCCAGCGTCGCCGCGCCGTTCAGCCGCGCACGCAGGGCCAATTGCCGCTGCGCGGAACCCACGTTGGCGGCGTCGCCGGCCCAGGCCCTGAGCGCCGGTTCCTGCAGGGCGCGGCCGTAGGAGAAGCTGAGCCGCCAGGGCAGGTCCGACCCGGCCGCGTTCATGGGGGTGTAGGGGGGCGTGGGCTTCACGGCCGGCAGGGCGGCGGCGGGTGACCCCGCTCCCGGGGCGGCGGCCGGCCCGGGGTTT
>VXNE01000644.1:3911-8116 GCA_009840715.1 Gammaproteobacteria bacterium | reverse complement strand
GAGTGATAGGTCTCCTCCGTGCCCACCGCCCAGTTCGGCTTCTGGGCGGCGATCTTCGTCGTGAACCTCGTCCAATCCGTCGCATCCCCCGGTTCCGCATCGTCGATGAACGCCAGGGAAGCCTGGTGGGAGATCGCCTGCCGCACGGTGATCCGCTCCTTGCCGGCCGCCGCGAATTCGGGCCAGTACGCGGCAACCGGCTGGTCGTAGTCCAGCAACCCCCGCGAGGCCAGCAGGTGCGCGCACAGGGCCACCACGCCCTTGCTCACGGACATGCTGCACACCAGGGTGTCCTCCTGCCACGCCTGCTCCGCTGTTTCGTCGGCGTGTCCGCCCCAGAGGTCCACCACCGTTTCGCCGTGTTCTATCACCGCGACCCGGGCGCCCACCTCGCCGCCTTCATCGAAGTTTCGCTCGAACGCCTCCTGGACGGGTGCGAAGCGCGCGGCGCAATGGCCAGCGATGGTTCCAGTCATCTGGGGATCCCCTGCGGAAGTTGTACGAGAGTCGTAAGGATAGCGCCGTGGGTTGCCTACCTGCTTTCCTCGGGCGCAGGCGTCTCTTCCATGTCGTTGCCGTGTTGCTGCGCCTCATAGGCATCCCAGGCCGCATTGACCTGGTATGCAAGCAAAGCCTCGGCGGTCCGCTCATCGACCCCGTATGCCGGCATGCCCGTGGACTTCAGCGCGCCGTCAAGCACCGCCTGCAGGTACTCCAGCGACGCCGGGAGTTTCACGCGCAGGTCAGGCGCCGTGCCGCCCAGACCCGCGGCGTACTTTCCGTGACAGATCATGCAGCCGTAGGACTCATACACCAGTGCACCATCTCCGGCCAACTCGGGGTCCATGCGCGCGACAGTGGGCTTCGGTATCCGCGTGGGTTCCGCCCAGGCGGGCGGCTCCGCTTCACCGTCCAGCGCAAAGGCCAGGAGACGGGGCTGACTGCGCGCACGCGGTGTACTGGAGTAATGCCCGAGCCCGGTCGAGGTCATGGATCCTGTCGGCCTGCCTGCGGGAACGATAACGAACTGGCGTCCCTCGACCATCACCGTCGATGGCGCGGCGCGGATCGCGCCGCCCGCGGGAGCGCCCCAGCGCGGTTCGCCGGACGCGGCGTCATACGCGGTCAGGTAGCCTTCGGCGCTGCCCTGGAACACCAGGCCGCCGCTGGTGTGCAGCAGGCCACCGTTCACCGGCAGCCCGCTCGACCGCCGCCACACCTCGCTCTGCGTGATCAGGTCCCAGGCCACCACCTCACCGAATCTCCGCCAGGACGGATCGGACGGATCTCCGTAGTAGAAGTCAAAGCTGAAGCCCGCGCCGCCATCGTTCCTCGACATGGCAGTCGGTATGTTCATGACGGGGATATACAGGAGGTGTCGCCGTGGATTGAGTGCCAGCGCTTCCCATCCATGCGCGCCAAGGCCGCCGGTAGGCACCAGTCTCGTCACGCCGTCGCCTTGCTCCCAGTAGCGCGCCGACGGGTCGAAGATCGGCCGGCCGAATTCATCCAACCCTTTCGCCCAGGTGACCGGCACGTAGTTCTTTGCCGACAGGAACTCGCCGCTGGCTGCATCGAACAAGTAAACGAAACCGTTCTTGGGCACACTGACGACGACCCGGCGGTCTTCGCCGAAGACGGGCAGCGTCGCGAGCATGAGCCCGACCGCAGGCTCCCAGTTCCAGCCATCGCCGGGAACCTGGGAGAAGTGCCATCGGTAGTCGCCCGTGTCTGCATCCAGCGCCACCAACGCATTGGTAAAGAGCTCATCGCCCGCACCCTTGCCGCGCATCGTGGGGTTCAGGGGTGCGGGCCCGCCGGTGCCGATGATGAGCTGGTTCGTCTGTGCGTCGTAGACCATGGCATCCCAGACGCTGCCGCAGCCCTTGGTGCGCTCATACCAACCCTCCCCCCAGGTGGCCATGGCGCGGAGGTAGAGCTCGTTCTCGGGTGGCTGGTCCGGATCGCCCGGTACGGTGTAGAAGCGCCAGAGATGCTCGCCGGTTCCGGCATCGAACGCATTCACATGGCCGCGATTGCTGCCCGAGTCTTGGCAGGCGTTGCCGATGAACGCCTTGCCCGCACCCACCCTGGGCGCGCCGGTGATGCTGTAGCCCTGCGCGGCATCGCAGGCCTCTGCCTCCCAGCGCTGGACACCCGTAGCCTGGTCGACGGCCACGAGGCGGCAGTCCGCGGTTGCGACGATGGCCAGATCGTCGTAAAGCGCGACACCCCGGTTGATCCGCATCCCGAGCGCCTCGTCAATAGAACCGGACCGTGCGGACTTCAGGGGCTCGTGCGTCCACAACAGTTCGCCGGTGCGCAGGTCATGGGCGAACACCTTGCTCTGCGACCCGCTCTGAAAGATCCGGCCATCCTTGATGAGCGGGTTGCCGACCAGACCATCCAGCGTAGGCAGATCGACAGACCAGACCAACCCCAGCCGTGCGACGGTCTCGGTGTTGATCTGATCCAGGTCCGAATGGTGCTGCATCTCGGGCGAATTGCCGAGGAGCGGCCAGTCGGTCGAGCCGGGCGGCTCGGCCGCCAGGGCGAAGCCTGTCGGCAGCAGGGCCGCCGCGAGGGCCCTGGCAACGATGCCGAGGACGTTCATTACGTCCCCTGGAAACCGCCGGGTGTTTTCGCTGCCATCGACTAGACTCTGTTGCGCAATGGGCTTCTAGCGCATGGCGCCGGTTTCCCACCACGCCAAACGAGTAAATCCATTAACCAAATCAGCACATCAGGGGTTTACGGACAAGAACTGAAGAACTGGCCAGGCCGCTCCAGAGCCGTGACTGGATCTATGCTCGCCGGGTGGGTCTCCAGCGCCGCCATGGGCCGACCTTGGCGGTCGCAAAGCACGTAGTCCGCTTGGGTGCCGTCGCGGAGCGTGTACTCGAAAACGACGCTCGAGCCGTCGGTCAGGTTCCAGCCCGCGTCCTTCAGCAGCGCGTCGATCTTGACGCGGGCAAATGCTCCCGTCGTGCCGCTCACACCGCCGCCCACGGATCGACCAGTTCGACGCCCGCACCCTCGAAGTCCCCGACATTTCGGGTGACAACCGCCTTCCCCCTCGACCGGGCAATAGCTGCGATCTGTCCATCAGCCAGGGATAGAGGACGACCGGCTGCTTGGCGGGTCGCGAAAATCTCCGCGTACGCGCGCGCGGCAGCACTGTCGAAGGACAACACCCGACCCGCGAAGAGGTTGCCGAATACACGTTCCGCCGCTGCGACCAGGCCCCGTCGCCGCGCCCCTTCGGGCAAAACTGCCATGCCGGCGCGGATCTCCGCCTCGGTAACGCTCGTCACGAAGAGATCCCTCGTTTGCTGGGTGTCAAGCCACTCAACCACTTCAAGCGTAGGGCTCGCCCGCATCAGTTCCGAGACCACATTCGTGTCGAGCACGACCACCGGACCAGCGACGCCTCAATCGAACCGTGGCGGCTCCCGCGTCGCTTCGCGCGGCGGCAGGTCCAGGTCCACGCCGCCGAATGGCTTGAACAGCTCGTGAATCGCGGTGCCTAGCCCTTTCTGTGGCGCCGCCTCGCGTGCCACCGCCTCGGCCAGGATCAGCCGTGCTTCTTCCTCCATGGAGTTGCCATGGCCAGCCGCACGCCGACGTAGCCGTGTCTTCACGTCGTCCTCGAGATTGCGAATCGTAATGCTTGCCATAGCCGAGTTCCTCATTCCTCCTCGCACTCTACGCGGTGATTGCGTTGCCATCAACCTCTACTTTTGGGCCTCGACTTTGGGCCGAATCCCACGCGTTCCAATCTGTTGGGGCTGGACGTGACAAGCCCGAACGAGACGCTGACGTGCCGCGACCCCGAGACCAGACATGGGGCCGCGCCGCCCCGTTACGCCCGCGTCGGTCAGCGACCGCAGCAGATGAGCAACCCGGGTGCGCAAGGGGCGCGCGGTGGGGGTGGCGACCGACGAGATCAGCCAGTGGCGCCCGCTTCGCCGCGGACCGGCCGAGGGTGTCAATGGCAACCGAAAACTGCGCACCTTGGCAATCGAAAATCGCGCGCTTTGGACCTGCGGTGCAGGCCCTGTGAGAGGAGCGAGAACGCCCGGCTCGGGACCGGCCGACGACGCCCGTGCCGCCGCGCGCCGCGGGGGGGGGGGCGCGGGGGCGGGCGGGGGCCCGCCCCCACAGGGGCGCAAGACCAGCGCGGCGCGGGGAGGGCGGAAACAACA
>VXNE01000644.1:0-3901 GCA_009840715.1 Gammaproteobacteria bacterium | reverse complement strand
TTTTTTTAGAGCTTCGCTGTGCCGGCGCCGGCGCACCGGGGGGCGGGCGCGCCCCCGGGCGGCGGGGCGCGCCGGGGGCGGGCGGCGGGGGCGGGCGGGCGGCGCGCTGAGCCCCGGCCTCGACTCGGGCAACGAGATCATGCGGGAGCGTGTCCTGCTGTGGTCTGCGCTGCGGCCCGCTCGAACGCCACGGGGCTCAGATAGCCCAGGCGCTTTCCTGACCCGCCCCCGAACCGCGGATCGCAGTCGTCCATGACGGCGCAGACCACACACGCTCTTACCGGCGGACGGTTCGTCCTGGGGCAGGGCGCCAGCGGTGCCCAAATGGTGGAAAGCCTGCATGGTGTGCGTTCCAGGACACCGCCAAAATGGGACGAGTCACGCCCGCGCGGCATGGCTCATACCGGCAATCCCAACAAAGCCGCGTTGGTCGCGCGGAGGAACTTGTGCGCGGTCGTTTCAGGCACTCCTTCCAGGTGCTGCAGGAACTGACCCGGTTGCGCCGGGCCCTCCGGATGCGGGTAGTCAGAGCCGAACACGATCTGGCTGTCACCGACCAGATCCATGGCTTGCCTGATGTCGTCGGTGAATACGGGCGTGTGGTAGACGTGACGCTTGAACGTCTCGATGGGGCTGAACGGGAGATCCACCACCTGCTCGAGCTTGCGCGCGAAGTACGGCAGCCAGCTCACGGAGTTCTCGACGCTGAGCACGCGCAGCTTCGGATGGCGCTCGAACAGCCCGTGCAGTATCAGAGCACCGAGAAAGTCCATGATCGGCCGGTCCTGCATGGCGATCAGCCGTTGAAAGGGCGTCCACTCCGCTAGCGATGCGAGGCCGTTCTCTCCCCAGAAGCCGCTTTGCTGAACGTAGTGGTATGCGTTCATCCCGATGTGAACGGCCACGAGTACACCCGCTTCGCTAACGCGCGCCCAGAACGGGTCGAAGTGAGGATCGCCGGGAGATCGCCGGTCGATGGTGGGCCTCGGCGTGAGCTGGATCACCCGCGCTCCACGGCTGAGAACGTCCTGCAGCTCGCCGAGTGCCCGGTCCAGATCATCCAGGGCGAGCAGCGGTGCGGCGAAGATGCGATTCCGGTGCGCGAAGCCCCACTCTTCCTCCGCATACCGGTTGTAACCCCTGATGTGCCGATAGAGGAGATCCGGGCCCTTCCTCTCGGCGAGCTGGTCTTCCGGGAGCAGCCCGAGGGACCCGTAGAAGATGCCTGCCTCTACGTTCTGCGCGTCCATGACTTTGAGCCTGGCATCGCGGCAGCAGAACTCGGGAACCTCCGTGGCGGGGACGTCATAGGTCGGCACGGCGGCGTTCATCCGCATGGTGGTGTAGAGCTCGAGGTGCGAACCCGGGGTCAGCGGTAGGGCCATCGGCGATTCGGGCCCCGAGTACAGTGGCTCATCGCCCACGAAGAGGCGGTTCTCATCGTCGACCCGGAAGCCTTCCTTCAGTGTGCCCGAGTCGAAGTAGGCCAGGAACCGATCGACGGGCTCGTAGTAGTGGTTGTCCGCGTCAATGAAACGATAGTCGGGTTGCATTGCTTCTCCTTGCGAGTTTGCGAAGCTGGATCGACGTCATGGCGTTTCCAGATCGTCCAGGATCATCTGAGTCATGTGATAGTGCAGTGTGTCCCATGCGGGGGAGTAGAACTGGCTCGGAAAGGCGGGCGACCGCCGCGCCCTCTGGACCGCTTCCATCACGACGCTGTCCTCACGCACCGCCTCCTCGTAGATCCCGCGGATCGTGTCCGCCGCGGAACCGGCGGCCACCGACGGGTCGAAGAGGAGAATCGTGGATACTTCGCAGCGCCCCGGCGATAGCGGCAGCACCATGGCCACCAGCACATGCTCGGCCCCGGTCGAGATCACCAGGTTCGGATAGAGCGTCAGGAAATACTCGTGCCTGGGTTCCTCGCGGGCCCCTATGTGCGGAAGCGGAGGGAACTGGTAGGTATCCGCGAAGTCCGCCCGTCGATAGCCGAACGTCAACAGATTGCGGTCCAGGTCATGGAACCAGGTCGGCGTCCCGTCTGCGCTGACACGTGGAACCTGCGGCGCCTCTCGATACGTTCGGTGAACGAAGGACTCGTGCAGCACGTTTACGCAGGCGTTCTCGAGAAACGTCTTCCAGTTCGCGTGCAAGTCGCCGCGTCCGACGGCGGGCTCCTCCCCGATGGTGCAACCAACCGCCAGATCGTCGAGGCGATACTCTGAAAGAACTCGCTCGACAGGGGCAATGTGCGAAACGAACGGCTCCGGGTCCGCGGCGAGATTCACCCACAGGGCGCCGAGCCACGTCTCACTCGTCACTTCGACGAGATCGCCCGGACGCCCACCGAGATCTGCGACCTCACAGCCCGGCTGACCATTCCAGAAGGGAGTGCGCACGAGCTTTCCACTCAAGTCGTAGGTCCATCCGTGGTAGGGCACCACGAGCTCCGTCAGGCCCTTCGCCGGCGCGAAGACGACGGGGCACCCGTCATAGGGACAGATGTTGTGGAAAACACGGGGCCGACCGTCGCTGCCCCTGACGGCGAGCAGTGGCATGTCACAGAAGTCGAACGGGAGGGCGTCGCCAGGCGCGGGAATCTCGCACTCGAAGCGCGCGGCGATCCAACGGCGCCCGAAGATCCTGTCGACTTCCAGGGCCGCGAATGCCTCGTTCGTGAAAGCCTGGCGCGGCAGCGTTCGCGCGCTTTCAATCGGTTCCCGAATCCGGGAACGAGCCTCCGTGTCGAGCAGGGCGTCCAGCGGATCGGCCATCGACAGTCCCGCGATTTCAATAAACTTGAATGATAGGTCAACTTCTGCGAGGGGGCCAGAAGGCGGAAACGAGCCTAGAATGCGGCACGGCCGCTACGACAAGAGGATTGAGTTGAGATGCGGCAGACGAAGTTACGGCGAAAACCGAGTCAGCGCCGCGGCGAGGAGCGGGTCGCGCAGATCCTCGACGCCGTCGAAGCACTCGCCGTGGAAGCCGGGCCCAACGGCATCACGACGAATTCCATCGCTCGCCGGGCCGGCGTGAACGTAGGCACCTGTTACCACTTCTTTGCAGACAAGTACGAAGCGATCATTGCCGCGTTCGCCCGCATGTCCGTCGAAATCGAGGAAGCGGTCAGGTCGGCTACGGAGGAGCCGCCCGCAGACGGAGAGTGGATCGACCATTTCCTGAACCTGTACCTGCCGGTCTTCCGGAAGCACCAGGGAATAGCCACTCTATTCGCCGCGTTGCGCACGCGCACGGACGTCAGGCAGGCCGACGACGCCCTAAGGGCGCGGATCGTCCCCATGATGACCACGGCACTGACACAACACTATCCCAATCTCGCACCCACGAAGGCACCGCTGGTCGCCGCACTCGTCCTTCTCGTCGTGGCCGAACTATCGACCGTTGTGGGCTACGTTTCGGACGACGAGGACGAAGTGGCCGGTGAGATTCGCAAGCTCGTAGGCAGCTATCTCGCCGGTCACTGAATCGGACTCGAGACGCCTTTGTCAGACTAACTGAGATTGCACCTGCGAAATCGGTTGTCGATGACTATCGGGCTGCCAGTCCACGCCACTCGGCCAAAGCAGCGGCTCGAAGCTGTTTGAAGAATCTGGCGGCGGTTGAGATTGCGTTGGTGGTTGAAGGGACGGTGAATCGAGGCATGGACAGCGGCAAACTTCTGCAGTGACTTGATGTCCCGGAATCGTGACCGGGGCTGCGGCCTCGGCACCCAAGCGATGAACGCGGCTCCTTGGCAGGCTCTGTTCCAGGTACGGATCACCGCTGGCTCTGACGGGTATCGGTTCGAAGGACGCGGCCCTCAGCCAGCCACCCCGTTAGGCGCCGCCCGCGGCCCCCGAATCAACCTCCCAGGCAACGCCCCGGTAGCCACCCC
>VXNE01000053.1 GCA_009840715.1 Gammaproteobacteria bacterium | reverse complement strand
TTTATTTTAATAAGACCCTGCCTGCGCCGCCCGGGGGGCCTTGTGTTAACGAACGACTCGGCGATCTCTGCAAGACCACCGGTCGGCGAGCACACGCCTCGCTCGTCGAATCGGTGATTGCGTTCGCCGCGACGTCAGAAAAGCTCGAGCTGCGTGTCGTCCCCGATGACGTGCTCGAACTCGAGCCCGAGGGTGTCGAGGACCGGCTCTGCGACCGGGCGTACCTGTTTCTCGACGTAGTGTTCGCGGTCGAGTTCCGCGGTGATGTTGTCGAGCGGTTCCGGTCCGGCCAGGGTGATGACGTAGGAGACGAGGCGTCCCGGCGCGGTTTTCGACTTCCGGGCCGCGGCGACATGCGGGGGATTGCTGCGGTCGTAGGCCGCTAGCCGCTTGCGGAGCCCCTTGCGATAGACGAGGTCCTCGTCCAGTTCCCCGGCGCGCAGGGCCCGCACGACCCCTGACAGGTACTCGTCGACCGGGCGGTCCCCGAACAGGCGTGCATAGAGTTCGCGCTGCACGGCCTTGGCAAGTTCCGTCCAGTCCCGGCGCACTACCTCCATGCCGACAAACTCGACCTCGGATGTCCCGGCCACTACGCCCGCGTAGCGCTTGCGGGCGCCGGCGGCGCCGTGGCGCACGGACGGCAGGAAGAGGCGCGTGTAGAGCTTCTCGAACTCGAGCTCCAGGCGGCTCTCGACGCCCCACTCGGCACGGACATGCTCGGCCACCGCCGCATCGATCTCGACGGCCAGCGCGCGGCCCCGGACGACGGCTCGCTCCGGGTCGGATTCGCCGGAGCGCACAAACAGGCTGTCGGTGTCACCGTACAGCACCTCGAAACCCCGTTCCTCCAGCCAAGCCTTGCACCACAGGAGGAAGTGCCGGCCCTGCCCCGTGATCGCGTTCGCGATCGCCGTGTTGTGGAAGCGGCACGCTGGCGTTCCGAGGACGCCGTAGAAGGAGTTCATCAGGATCTTGATCGCCTGGGACGCCACGGCGTCGTCTTCGCGCTTGGCCGCTTCCCGCGCGGCGGCGAGGCGATCGAGCATGCGGGGCAGGATGGCCTCTTCGCGCCGGAACGCGGCGCCGCTCGAGGTCCGGATCGTGCCGTCTCCCGGACGCGGATCGGCCACGAATCCCAGGGGGTCCATGTTGAAGGTGCGCATCACGCTCGGGTACAGGCTCTTGAAGTCGAACACCCAGACGTGGTCGTGCATGCCGGTGACCGGTTCGAGCACGTGCCCTCCGGCCTGCGCGGCGGACACCCGCGCGTCGCTCGAGCGGACCGAGGGGGCCACGATCCCGCGCTTGCCGAGTTCCGAGAGATAGACGAAGTCGAAGGAGGCGATGCTGGCGGAGACCCGGTCCGGCGTCATGCCGGTGAGGCGGCTGCGCGCCACGGCCAGGGACACCAGATTCAGTTCCTCGACGATCTCGAGGGCGAGTCGCGCGTCCGTGCGGGCGTAGTAGGCGAACCCCGGGAGGTCGTTCCGGTAACGGTCCATGATTTCGCCAGCCCGGTCCCGAACGTCGCCTTCCACCGCCTTGCCCTCGCCGAGCACGGACCGCGCGACCCCATCGAGGGAGTAGTCGTCCATGCGCACGAACGCGCCGCGCACGAGGTCCATGCCGTCGAGCACGACCCGCCCGGGAATGCTCGCCTGCCCGCTGCCGAAGTAGCCCTGCGCCGCGCGCACCCGGAGCGCCCCCGGTTCGCGTCCCAAAGGGAACGGATGCTTGACGCGGGCGGCGATGCGGCCGAGGACGCTCAGGTCGAAATCGATGACGTTCCAGCCGGTCAGCACGTCCGGGTCCGTCTCGGCCACACGGCGGCAGAACGCTTCGAGCGCGGCGTGCTCGTCCTCCGCCGCCACCGCGGCTTCCGGCATCGCCCGTCCATCCGGGTCGACGATGTGGACCTCGTCCAGTCCGCAGCCGTAAAGCGAGATCGCCAGCAGTCGGCTCGCTTTCGGATCGGTCTCGATGTCGAAGGAAAGGACCCGCGGCGCGATGTGCACGTCCGCCGGGGCGAGCGCCGGGTTCTCGAACACCCAGTCCACGCCGTCGGCGCCGGCGTTCCCTCCCGGGCGCGCGTCTCCGTCCAGCGCCACGCCGCCCTTGATGTCCCGGTCGATGAGATAGCGCACGGCGAAGCGCACGTCCGCCTCGAAGGTCTCGATGCCGCGGTCCTGGAGTCGATCGCGGAGCGGCGGTGCATCGGGCGGCGTGCGGACCTCGATGCGGGTGACCGGTTCGCCGGCGAAGGTGAGTTGATCCGTCGCGCGCTGACGGGTGGCCCCGCAAGCGCGCGCACGCTGCGCGTCGGTTGTCCGGATGTAGAAGGAAGGCGTCTGGCGGGCGTCCCGTACGAGGAAGGTCTCGCCGCTCTCGAGGCGCCCGTGCAGGTGCACGACCGTGGCCTCGCCACGGATGCGGTAACTCGCCTGCATGACGAAACCGCGCGCCTTCATGGGCAGGATGTTATCTCCGGGAGCGTGTCCCGGCGGACCGGCGTCAGGTCCCCGTCAGCTCCACATGTTCGTGCCGCCGCACACGGTCAGGGCCTGGCCCGTCATGAAGGTGCTCGCGTCCGAAGCGAGGAACACGACCACGCCCTTCAGGTCCTCCGGTTCGCCCAGGCGGCGGAGCGGCGTGTTCGTCTCCGCGTTCGCCTTCGCTTCCGGGTTGTCCCACAGGGCGCGGGCGAAGTCCGTCTTGATGAGGCCCGGGCAGATCGCGTTGACCCGCACGCCGCTCGGGCCGTACTCGAGCGCCAGGTTGCGCGCCAGTGCGATGTCCGCCAGCTTCGAGATGGCATAGGTGCCCAGCATCTCGGAGGCGTTGAAGGCGCCCGTCGAGGCCGTGATCATCATGCTGCCCCGGCCCTTCGCGACCATGTCAGGGGCGACCATCTGGCACAGCCAGTGGTTCGAGCGCACGTTGGAGGCCATGATCTTGTCGAACGCCGAGTCGGGGATCTGCGACATCGGGCCGTAGAACGGGTTGACCCCGGCGTTTGCGACCAGGATGTCGATGGGTCCGAGCCGGCTGCGCGTCTCGGCGACCAGTTGTTCGAGCTGCTCCTTGTAGCCGATGTTGCAGGCGATCGCGATGGCCCGCTCCTCGCCACACTTTTCGTTGATCTGCGCGACCGCCGCCTCGCACTGATCAAGCTTGCGGCTCGACACCACGACCCTGGCCCCGTGTTCGGCAAGACCCTCCGCCATGTAGAGGCCCATGCCCTTCGACGCGCCCGTCAGTAGCGCCACGCGTCCCGTGAGGTCGAAGAGTGTCGTCTCCACGCCCATTTTTCGCTCCAGCCTTGCAGCACAGCCGCCTAGATTACGGGAACGCGCCGAGACGAGGTAGGGGCGGGGCTTGTCCCCGCGCGTGGTGGTCCATGCACGACGTCGGGACGGGACGCCACGAGGGCGTCCCCTACGGGCCGAGCCCAGGCACGGGAAACCGCGCGCACGTCTCCTCGACTTCCTCCTTGACCCGCGCGTGCACGGCCTCGTCGTCGTGGTGGCGCAGCGTCTCGAGCATCCATCCCGCCAGACGCTCCATCTCTTGCGGACCCATCCCCCGGGTGGTCGCGGCCGGCGTGCCGAGGCGGATGCCGCTCGGCCGTAGCGGAGGATTGGGGTCGTCCGGGATCACCTGCTTGTTGGTCGTGATCGAGACCGCGTCGAGGGCCTCCTCCGCGACCCGGCCGTCGATGCCGAAGCTCGCGATGCAGTCGAGGACCATCATGTGGTTGTCCGTGCCCCCGGTGACGAGGTCCGCGCCCCCGTCGACGAGGGCCGAGGCGAGCACCCGCGCGTTGGCGAGCACCTGCCGGGCGTAATCCGCGAACCCGGGCTCGAGCGCCTTGCCGAGGGCGATGGCGACCGCCGCGACCTGGTTCATGTGCGGTCCGCCCTGCAGGCCCGGGAAGACCGACTGGTCGATCTTCCGGCGGTAGTCCTTCTTCGTCAGGATCATGCCGCCACGCGGGCCGCGCAGCGTCTTGTGGGTGGTGGTCGTGACGAAGTCGAAATCGTAGTCGCAGGGGTTGGACATGGCCTTGCCGGCGATGAGCCCGCCGATGTGGGAGACGTCCGCCATCGTCATCGCCCCGACCTCGTCGGCGATGGACTTGAACTGCGCGTAGTCGTAGTCGCGGGGGTAGGACGAGTAGCCGCAGACCACCAGTTTCGGTCGGTGGCGCCGCGCCATGTCCCGGAGTTCGTCGAAATCGATGCGCCCCTCGTTGGCCGGGTCCGATTTGTAGCGCACCCAGTGGAACAGCTTGCCCATGTGCGAAACGGGGGCGCCATGGGTCAGGTGTCCGCCGTGGGAGAGGTCCATGCCGAGCACCGTGTCGCCGGGCTCGAGCATGCCGAGATAGACCGCGGCGTTCATCGGGGCGCCGGAGAGCGGCTGCACGTTGGCGTGCTCGGCGCCGAACAGCTCCCGCGCCCGGCTGCGGGCCGCGCGCTCGATGGCGTCGGTGTACTCCTGGCCGCCGTAGTAGCGTCGTCCCGGATAGCCTTCGGAGTACTTGTTCGTGAACACCGAGCCGAGGGCGGCGAGGACTTCGGGGTAGGTGTAGTTCTCCGACGGGATCAGTTCGATGCCGGCGCGTTCGCGGGCTTCCTCGCCGAGCAGCGCATCGTGGATCTCGGGGTCGTTCTCGGCCAGCAGGAGCCGATTGCGGCGGCTGGATGCGCCCCAATCCGTGGTTGACGGCATGTTCCTTCCTCGAGTGGTCCGGGCGCGGATCGCGGCAGCGGCAGGCGCACTGTACCGGTTTCGCCACTCCCTCGCAGGGAGTCGCCCCCCGGTGGCCCTATCCGAGCGTTGCGGCCGTGGCTTCCCCGCTCGGCTCGTAGACCAACTCGCCGTCCCGCACGAACGGTATCGCGAGCGACCAGACGGACCCGTCGGCCCGGCGGATCGGTTCCCGGCTGTACTGCGGGAGGTAGGCGCGGCGCGGGCGGTCCGTGGCGTTGGCGCCGCTCTTGTGGAGCGTCGTGCTCCAGAACACGGCGATGCTCCCGGCCGGAGCCTCGATGAGCTGCCCCGGTTCGTCGCCGTCGTATCCCACCAGGTCGTTCGTGCCCGCTTCCCTGCGATGGGGGAAGACCGTGTTCCGGGAGCCCGTGCGTGCCTGCGAGAGGACGGAGATCGTGCCGTTCTCCCGCGTCATGTCGTCGAGGGCGCACCAGCACGTCAGGTAGGGGGCGTGGCGGTTGTCCGGGTCCTGGAAGCGGACGTAGCCCGAGTCCTGGTGCCACGCGAAACGCATGCCCCGCTCGGCGCCTTTCACGACCCACTGCTCGTGAAAGAGGTAGACCGTTGGGCCGAGGAACGCGGTCGACAGCGTGCGCATCAGGTCCCCGAAGAGGAACCCGGGCATGCGGGCGCTCTCGCGATGCCGGTTGGCGATGAAGTACCGCCGCCCCCGATGCGTGATGCTGTGGGTGTCCTTGCCCCGGGCCTCCAGCCAGCGGTCCGTGCGCTCGACGAAGCCGTCGCACTCCTCGCGCAGCATCGCGAGGGTGTCCCGGTCGATGGCGGACTCGAGCACCACGAAGCCGTCGCGCTCGAAGGCGTCGCGCGCTGTCGCATCGACGTCGTACATCGGTCCTTAAGGGAGGTGGTTGTGGCGCACCATAGGGCGGCCCCCACGCCGGCGCAAGGCGCCCGTTGACCGTTCGCACCGCGGCACGAATAATGAGCCGCGTCCGTTGGAGACCCCGCCCATCACGCGACACCACTTCACCGCCACACGCATCCTCGCCCTCGCCACGGCGTTCGGCGCCACGCTCTCCGCGACAGCCGAGGGGCTCTACCTCGGAGTCTCCGCGTCGGCCGCCTTCTACGACGTCGACTACAGCAAGGCCGTGGACAGCAGGCACGCCGACAACGTGTCGGCCAACGCGGGCCGGATCTTCTCAGCCAGCGACTCCGCGGACGACACGACCTGGGACGCCGGACTCGTGCTCGGCTATCGCTTCGGCCTCGGGGCCCTCCATCTGGACATCGAGGGGGACGTCGTCACCCATGGCGGCGAGGCATCCGCACGCCTTCCCGGCGCGGGCGCGTCGTCGGGACGCAACCAGCTCGGCGAGGTATGGCCGGAAGACTGGTCCCTCGCCAAGGACCGGAGCTACGGGATCACCGCGCGGCTCGGCGGACCCGTGCCCATGTTCGGGGCGGACCTCTCCGCGTTCGTCGGCGTCCGGCGCCTCGACGCAACGTTCAGCACCTCGTACACGGGATGCCTGCTCGTCTCCGGTTGTCCGCCCGGGGAGTTCACGGACGGCCGGGAACGGCATGACGAGGAATACGACGCCTGGGTCGCCGGGATCGCGTTCGAAAAGTCGCTCGGCCCGGTGGGCCTGCGGGGCGAACTGCGCTACACCGACCACGGCAACTCGAAACGGACGGTCCGGTTCGACGACGTGTTCGTGACCGTGCCCGTGGACCTCGAGAGCGGGGAGATCGGCCTCGGCGTGAGCCTCATCTGGCGTCCCTGACGGAACGCACGCCGCATTCAATGGACTGTGTGGCGCACCTTGCGTCGCAGCGTGGCCACCGCCTTCCTGACGTCCTCCAGATGGGGATCGATGGTCAGCAGCCGCTCGAACGCCAGCAGCGCCGAAGACTCGTCCCCTGCGCGCAGGCAGATCTGACCGAAGCCTCCGAGGGCCCCGAAATGCCGCGGTTCGCGCTCCAGCGTGCAGGCGATGTCGTCCAGGCTCTTCCCGTCACGTTTCTCCAGAAAACGCAGCGTGGCGCGCTTGTTCCACGCTTCCGCCCACTCCGGCCAGCGGCCGACCATCGTGTCGAGGATCACCCCCGCGTCGCGCAGCTTCCCCTTCTCCATCGCGTTCACGGCGCTCCGCATGGCACGCGCGGCCGCCTCCTCCGCGTGCGAGCACCAGATCTCCCAGATGCGCTGCGTGGCCCGGCGCCGCTCGTCCGCGTCGTCCGCCAGCAGCCGCTGGAACAGCGCGTCCAGCTCCGGCGTATCCGGGGGAGCCTCCGCGTTCATCGCGGCGAGCGCGAACTGGATGCGGGTACCGAGCGGTTCGAGCATGGCTTGGCATGGTACAACCGCCAGCCGTCCTTACGCTCCCTCGGAGAACCGTGCCGTTGAAGCTCCAGCGCCTGGTCGAAGCGTCCTCCGCCGTAGCGGCGACGCGGAGCCGCAACGCAAAGCGCGACACGCTCGCGGACGTCATTCGCGCCCTGGGCCCAAACGAACTGCCCACGGGCGTGGCCTACCTCTCCGGCGCGCTCCCGCAAGGGCGCATCGGGGTCGGGCCCGCCGCGCTCCGGGAGGCCGCCGCCGTCGCGCCCGCGGACGCCGTCACGCTGAACATCCCGGAGGTGGACGCCACCCTGGAGCGCATCCGGACCACCACGGGCTCCGGTTCCGCCGCGACGAGACGCGAGGCCTTGCGCGCCCTCTTCGGCCGCTGCGCCCCGGACGAGCAACGCTTCCTGATCCGGCTCCTGGTGGGCGAACTCCGCCAGGGCGCGCTGGACGGGGTCATGGTCGAGGCGATCGCGCGGGCGAGCGGATGCACGGCCGCCGACGTGCGCCACGCCTACATGCTGAAAGGAGACCTGCCCGGCGTTGCGGCGCTGGCGATGTCGGCGGGTACGTCCGGGCTGCGCGCCGTCCGTCTTTCCGTCGGTACGCCCGTCCAGTCGATGCTGGCGCAGACCGCCGACGACGTCGGGAGCGCGGTCAATGCGGTGACCGGTGCGTTGCTCGACTACAAGATGGACGGCGCGCGCGTGCAGGTCCACAAGTCTGGTCGGGACGTGGCGGTGTTCTCACGGCAGCAGAACGACGTCTCGGGCCGCGTTCCGGAACTGATCGAGGCCGTGACAGCCATGCCGGCACGGGACCTCGTTCTCGACGGGGAGGTGATCGCCTTCGATCCCGACGGACGTCCGCTCCCGTTCCAGACCACCATGCGGCGCTTCGGGCGGCGCCAGAACGTCGAGGAACTCCGGCAGCGTCTTCCGCTTCAAGCACGCTTCTTCGACTGCCTGCACGCCGACGGCGAAGACGCGATCGGCGCGCCGCTCACGGAACGCATCGCGCTACTGGACGAGTTCGTGCTCCCGGCCCTGCAC
>VXNE01000256.1 GCA_009840715.1 Gammaproteobacteria bacterium | reverse complement strand
ACATCATGTCGCCGCACGCCCAGATCATGTCGCCGACGCGCTGGAAGCCGAACATGGAGTAGAAGATGTAGAACGGGATCATGGGCAGGCCGTGGTTGGCGTACGCCGTCCCTGCCGCCAGGAACGACGCCATGGCCCCCGTCTCGCAGATGCCCTCCTGCAGGATCTGGCCGTCCTCGGCTTCCCGGTACGGAGCGATCGTCCCGGCGTCGACGGGCTGGTAGCGCTGGCCTTCGAGGGAGAAGATGCCGGCCTGCGGGAACAGCCCGTCCATGCCGAACGTGCGCGCCTCGTCGGGCACGATGGGCACGACGTATGGCCCGAGGCCGTCGTAGCGGAGGAGCTTCTGCAGCATCCGCACGACCGCCATGGTGGTCGACACCTCGCGCTTGCCGGACCCGCGCAGCATGTCCGCGAAGAACTCGAGCGGCGGCGCCTCCAGCCGTTCGCAGGCGACCTGCCGCGCCGGCAGGCTTCCGCCGAGGGCTTCCCGGCGCGCCTTGAGGTAACGGATCTCTTCGCTGTCGTCCGGGGGCCGGTAGAACTCCGCCGCGTCGATCGCTTCGTCCGAGAGCGGGATTCCGAGGCGCCCCGCCAGTTCCCGGCGTTCCTCGGAAGACAGGTGCTTCTTCTGGTGGACGGTGTTGCGCCCTTCGGACTTCGGCCCGAGGCCGTCGCCCTTGACCGTCTTGAGCAGGATGACGCAAGGCTTGCCCGTCACTTGCGTCGCCTGCTCGAAGGCGGCGTAGACCTTGTGCCGGTCGTGGCCGCCGCGCTTGATGGTGCGGATCTCCTCGTCGTTGAGGGAGTCCATTAGTTCCCGCAGCTCTGGGAAGTCCTCCACCCAGTGTTCGCGCACGACGTCGCCGGGCGAGACCGTGTAGAACTGGTAGTCGCCATCGACCGCCTGTTCCATCCGCGCCTGCAGGATGCCCTTCGTGTCGCGCTCGAAGAGCACGTCCCAACCGCCGCCCCAGATCACCTTGATGACGTGCCAGTCCGCGCCGCGGAACGCGCGCTCGAGTTCCTGGATGATCTTGCCGTTGCCGCGCACGGGGCCGTCGAGGCGCTGCAGGTTGCAGTTCACGACCACGACGAGGTTGTCGAGGTGCTCGCGCGCGGCGATGTCGATGGTGC
The DNA here is from genome assembly GCA_009840715.1 of Gammaproteobacteria bacterium. Lineage (GTDB taxonomy): Bacteria > Pseudomonadota > Gammaproteobacteria > Pseudomonadales > Azotimanducaceae > VXNE01. The sequence goes on along the minus strand of VXNE01000256.1, from coordinate 7,043 downwards.
CGAGGACTTCCGGCTCGTCGGACTCGCCGTCGCCGATGAAGTTCCAGATCTTGCCGCCGTTGCGCGGTTTCAGCCCGCGGCTCTCCAGGTACTTCGCGAACCGGGCCTGGTAGATCGCGCTCGGCGTCGAGAGGCCCATGCTCGCGCAGGGCATCTGCCAGAAGTCCGGCATGCGGCGGGGATGCGGGTACGAGGGCAGCCCGCCCTCGGCGGCGAGTTCACGCCGGAAGTTCCTGAGCTGGTCGAGATCGAGCCGCCCCTCGAGCCAGGCGCGCGCGTAGACGCCGGGCGACGTGTGCGCCTGGACGTGGACCTGGTCGCCGCCATAGTCGGGGCCGGGGGCCCGGAAGATGTGGTGGAAGCCGACCTCCATCATCGTCGCAGCGGACAGGTAGGTCGCGATGTGCCCCCCGACGCCGGAACCCGAGTCGTACGCCTGCAGGACCATCGCCACGGCGTTCCAGCGCAGGATGTTCTCGATGCGCGTCTCGACGTCGATGCTGCCCGGGTAGGGCGGCTGCTCGGACAACGGGATGGTGTTGCGGTAGGGCGTGTTGAGCGCGGCGTCGGTCAGCACGACACCCCGGCGGGAGAGCGAGTCCTGGAGCCTCCGCAGCAGCGCTTTCGTGCCTTCCGGACCGTGCTCGTCGAGCACGCCGTCGAGCGCCTCGAGCCACTCGCGCTGCTCGATCTCCCAGTCGTCGCTGCGTTCCGCCATGCGCCGCAGAATAGCAGCCTGTCAGGTTTGCGTCTGTGCAAAGCAGGCGCAAGCCTGACAGAGCGATAGGCGGCGGGGGCTGGGGCCGAGGCGGCGTCTGTAAGACGCCGGCTTCGGTGGCGATAGCGCGAAACGCCGGGTGGTTCCCGCTAGGTCAGTCTGCCGCCGCGGCGGCTCCGCGCTCCTTCTCGACGAGGAAGTCCACCACCTCCAGCATCCGCTCCAGGCTCCCCGCCTTGTCGACCTCGATGCGGTACTTGCCGGCGACGACGAGGGTCGGAACGCCGCTGATCCGGTACGCCTGGCCCTGTGCCCGGGCCTGCCGCGTGCTGCTGACCACGCCGAACGAGCCGAAGACGCGGGAAAACTCCTCCTCCGGGGTATCCGCGTAGCGGCCGAAGATCCGGCCGAGCAGTTCCGTGTCGCGAATGTCCATGCGGTGCACGTGGATGGCCTCGAAGATGGGCATGTGCACCGTGTCGAGAACGTCAAGCGCCTGCGCCGTGTAGTACGTCTGACCCAGCAGCTCCCAGACCGGGTTGAAGACCGCCGGGACACGCCGGAACGCGACGTCCTCGGGCTGCCGCTCCTCCCAGGCCCGCACGAGCGGCTCGAAGTTGTAGCAGTGGATGCAGGCGTAGGAGAACACCTCCACCACCTCCACTGCACCCTCGGGTGCGCTCGTCTCCACCGGAACCGGCAGCTCGGAGTAGTGGACGCCCAGCTGGAACTCCTGGGAGTGTGCGGCCGCCCCGAGGATCAGGCAGGCGAGGGCTAGAGCGTGTCGCACGGGGGCCGGATCAGTACAGGCCCTGGACGTAGTTGGCCAGCGCCGCGATCTCGGTGTCCGTCAGCCGCGACGCGACGTCCCGCATCATGCCGCCGAACTCCTCGTCGGTGGTGCGATGCCCCTCACGGTACGCCACGAGCTGCGCGACCACGTAGTCGTAGCGCTGTCCGGAAAGGCTCGGGAACCCGGCCGGGGCGTTGCCGCTACCGGTGGGGGAGTGGCACGCGGTACAGGCAGCGACGCCCTTGTCCATGATGCCGCCGCGGTAGATCTGCTGGCCCGTTTCCAGGTTGTCCGGCGAGGAGCGGCCCACCTGGCCCGGCATTGCGGCGTAGTAGGCCGCTAGCTTCGCAAGGTCGTCGTCGGAGAGCATGTCGAGCGTGCCGGCCATGAGCGGCGCCGGCCGCTCGCCGGACTTGAGCAGGCGCAGTTGCGTGAGCAGATAGCGCTCGTTCTGCCCCCCGATGCTCGGATAGTCCGGGGCGATGCCGGTGACGCCGTCCTGGCCATGGCATGCCCCGCAGGCGATCGCCATGGTTTCGACTTCGGCCGCGGCGACCGAGCCCGCCAGGGCGACGGCGGCCACCCACTTGAAACAACGCATTTCGAAGCCCTGCAACAAAGCGCCGCGGTCCCCCTCTGCTCTCGGCCGGAAGGCCCAGGAGACGGGTCGCCGGTTACACTACCGGCGTCGCGGCGAGCGGATTATACCCGCCATGCCCCTTTCCGCACGCTTCCTCACCAGCGCTTCCACCCTCGCCCAATGCCCGCCGGACGACGAGCCGGAAGTCGCGTTCGCGGGCCGCTCCAACGCGGGCAAGTCGAGCACGCTCAACCGCCTCACGGGATCGCGCCGGCTCGCGCGCGTCAGCAAGACGCCAGGCCGCACGCGACTCATCAACTTCTTCGCCGTCGAGGGGGGCGGACGCCTGGTCGACCTGCCCGGCTACGGCTACGCGAAGGCCGGCAAGGCGGAGCGCGCGCGGTGGAGCCAGGCCATCGACGATTACCTGACCCGCCGCCAGATGCTGGCCGCCGTCGTGCTCATCATGGACGCCCGCCATCCCCTGCAGCCCTTCGACGTGCAGATGCTCGACTGGGCGGCCCAGACGGAGACGCCGCTGCTGGCCCTCCTCAACAAGTCGGACAAGCTGAAGCAGGGCGCCCGAATCGCCGTGCATCGCACCGTGGCGCGTCAGCTTGCCGACACCGGGATCGGCGAGGTCATCCCGTTCTCCGCCACGTCGGGGCTTGGTGCGGAGGTCGCGGAGACGCGGGTGGCGGCGTTTCTCGTTGGCGAGCCCGCGACGGTTGCGGGGCGCTAGTCGCCAAGCGCTCCCCACTTCCGGAACAGCGCATCGACCACTTCGTTGGTCGCGAATTCGCCCCGATCCGCCTCCGTGAGGGCCTTTCGAATCTCGGCGATCCGCCATTCGTTCAGGTCGCCGCCCGCTGGCTCGTCCCCATCCCACGCGTGCTGCCCAACAGGGCCTGTTTCGTCCGCCATCAGTGCGCCTCGTCCCAGTTGTCACCCACGCCAACGTCCACCACCATGCCGACAGAAAGGTCGGTGGCCCGCGTCATGCGCTCCGTCACCCCGTCCACCAGCGCCGCCACATCGTCCTCCACCACTTCGAAGACCAACTCGTCGTGGACCTGCATGATCATCGCCGCGTCGAGGCCGGCGCCCGCGAGCCATCCGTCCACGTCGATCATCGCGCGCTTGATGATGTCGGCGGCCGTGCCCTGCATCGGCGCGTTGATCGCGGTGCGCTCCGCCGCCTGGCGGCGCGCCGGCTGGCGGGCGTTGATCTCCGGCAGGTAGAGGCGGCGGCCGTAGACCGTCTCGACGAAGCCCGCCTCGCGCGCCTGGGCCCGCGTGTTCTCCATGTACTCGCGCACGCCCGGGTAGCGCGCGAAGTAGAGGTCGATGTAGCCCTGCACGACGTTGCGGGGTACGCGTAGCTGGCGCCCGAGGCCGAAGGCGGACATGCCGTAGATCAGCCCGAAGTTGATCGCCTTGGCGCTACGGCGCTGGTCGCCGCTGACTTCGTCCACGCCGACGCCGAACACCTCGGCCGCCGTCGCCCGGTGCACGTCGAGCCCGCCCTCGAAGGCCCGCACGAGCCCGTCGTCCCGGGACAGGTGCGCCATGATGCGCAACTCGATCTGCGAGTAGTCCGCGGCGACGAGCTTGCGGCCGGGCGGCGCGACGAACGCCTGCCGGATGCGCCGGCCTTCCTCGGTGCGGATCGGGATGTTCTGCAGGTTCGGGTCCTGCGACGCCAGGCGCCCGGTAGCGGCGACGGCCTGGCCGTAGGTGGTGTGGATGCGGCCCGTGCGCTGGTTGATTTGCTGGGGGAGCGTGTCCGTGTAGGTGGACTTCAGCTTGGAGACCTGGCGGTGGTTCAGGATGATCTGCGGCAACTCTTCGCCCTTGTCCGCGTACTCCTGCAGCACCGCTTCCGCCGTGGAACGCTGTCCCGTTTGCGTCTTTCGCAGGGGTGTCAGTCCCTTCTCGTCGTACAGGATCTCCTGAAGCTGCTTCGGCGACCCGAGGTTGAAGGTTCGCCCCGCCTCTTCATAGGCCTGTTCGGCAAGCGCCTCCACGCGCACTCCAAGCTCCCGGCCCTGCTCCGCCAGCAGGCCGGCATCGACGAGCGCTCCGGCCTGCTCGACGCGGGACAGCACCGACAGCAGCGGCAGCTCGATGTCCTCGTAGACGCTGCGCAGCTGTCCTGTCGACTCCAGCCGCGGCCACAGCGTCTCGTGGAGCCGGAGCGCGACATCGGCTTCTTCCGCGGCGTAGTCCGTAGCCGCCTCGACCGCGAGCGCCGGGAAGTCGAGTTGCTTGGCGCCCTTGCCGGCGATGTCCTCGTAGCGCGTCGTATCGAACCTGAGGTGCTTCGTCGCGAGCGCCTCGAGGCTGTGCCGGCGCGTGCCGACGCTGTCGAGGACATACGACTCGAGCATCGTGTCGCTCGCGATGCCGGCCAGCGCGACATCGTGCCGCGTGAGCACGTTGCGGGCCGTTTTCAGGTTGTGGCCGACCTTGGGGACCGTGGCGTCCTCAAGGAGGGGCCGGAGGGCCTCCAGCACGGCCGCCAGAGACAACTGCCCGGAGCCGGCGAGGTCGTGTCCCACCGGCAGGTAGGCCGCCACGCCCGGCTCGACCGCGACCGAGAGACCCGCGATCCGCGCGTCCATGTAGTGGCCCCGGTCGGTGTGCACCGCGAGCGCGAATTGCCCCGCCTCCCGCAGCCGCCCCGTCCAGGCGTCGAGTTCCGCCAGTTCAGTCACGCGGACGTAGTTGCGCTCGGGAGGCGGCGGTTCGTCCGTTTCGATCCCGAGTTCCGAGAGCCAGGACCGGAACTCGAACCGGGTAAAGAGTTCGGCCAGCGCCGCCTCGTCGGCGTCCTTCGGAACCAGGTCTTCCAGCGCCACGGGCAGGTCGACATCGCACCGGATCGTCGCGAGCTCCCGGGAAAGGGGAAGCTGGTCCAGGGTGGCGCGGAGGTTCTCTCCCACCTTGCCCTTGACGTCTTCGGCGCCCGCCATCACTCCGTCGAGGCTCCCGAACCGGTCGATCCACTTCGCCGCCGTCTTCGGGCCAACCTTGGGGACTCCCGGGATGTTGTCGACGCTGTCCCCCATGAGTGCGAGGTAGTCGACGATCCGCTCCGGCGGCACGCCGTACTTGGCCGCCACCCCCTCCCGGTCGAGGGTCGTCTCGCTCATCGTGTTGACCAGCGTCACGTAGTCGCTGACGAGCTGCGCCATGTCCTTGTCCGAGGTCGAGACGACCGTAGGCCGGCGACTGGCGGTGGCCTGTGCCGCGAGGGTGCCGATCACGTCGTCCGCCTCGACGTCCGGCACGATCAGCAGCGGCATGCCCATGGCCTTGATGACCTGGTGGATCGGCTCGATCTGCTGCCGGAGGTCGGGCGGCATCGGCGGGCGATTGGCCTTGTACTCCGGGTAGATGTCGTTCCGGAAGGACTTGCCCGACGCGTCGAACACGACTGCCACCGGGCTGCCCTCGAAGTCCTTCCCGAGCTTGCGCAGCATGTTGATGACACCGAACAGGGCGCCGGTCGGGAAGCCGTCGGTGGTGGACAGGTCGGGGAGGGCGTGGAAGGCGCGGAACAGGTACGACGAGCCGTCGACCAGCAGTAACGGAGTGTCCTCTTGCATGCTACATTGCCTCCCGCCCGGTCACGCTATCACACGAGGCCACACCCTGCGCAGCGTCGTCCTCACCGCGGCCGTTCTGTCGCTGGCGCTGTACGCCGCACCCGTCACGGCCCAGGAAACCGCCCAGCGCGGACCCGATGTCACGCTCATCGAGGGCGAGGACCGGACGGTCTACGAGTACCGCCAGAACGGGCACCTGCGGATGGTCAAGATCGTCCCGGAGTTCGGTCCGCCGTATTACCTCGTCCCCGTCAACCCCAGCGAGGGCTTCGGCGACATCGACCAGGCGGAGCTGCTCGTGCCGCAGTGGCGGATCGTGGAATTCTGAGGACGCCCGTGCGGCGTCAGGTCGACGCGGCCTTCGGCGCCGCCGCCTCTCCCTCCTCCTCGGGAAACAGCGACGGGAAGAACCACTTCGCTCCCGCCGGCTCCTCGAGCAGCAAGCGCTGCCGTTCCGTGAGCTCCGCGCCCTCCGGCGCCGTCACCCGCGTGCGCGACCAGGAGAGCTGCGAGGCGCAGTACTTGTAGAGCAGGGTGTATCGGTGGTGGTCGGCGAGCCAGCCGGCGGTACCGTGCGTGAGGGCCTCGGAGAAGAAGGTGACGCTGCCGGCCGGCGCTTCGGGGATCACGACCACATCGTCGTACGCGTCCTCGCGGATGACCTTCGGCAGCTTGTAGTGGCTGTTGTGGCTGCCCGGGATCACGCGCAGGCCGCCGTGCTCGGGACCACTGTCCGCCAGGTTCCAGGCCGCCACGCCGAAGCCGTGCAGCGCCTCGTGGCCGGGCGACACGAAGTAACGCCCGCGTTCCGCCCGCGTGAACGGCTGCGATGCACCGTAGTCCGAGTGGAGCCGGCCGTTCGGCAGGCCCTTGCGCATGTGCATGCCGAAGATCCGGTCGAGGCGGAAGCAGTCGCCGAGCTGGGCGCGCATGATGTTCATCACGAGCGGGTGATCCATCAGCGCGACGAACGGCTCGCCCCAGGCGAGGAAGCCGGGCCCCGTCGGCGCCGAACCGCCCGCGCTCCCGAACCGGTGGCTCGGCGGCAGGTTCTCGAGGTCCGTGGCGTCGACGGCTTCCTTCAACGTCGCGACCTCGTCCGGGGTCAACACGTCCTCCACGACGAGATAGCCCTTCAGGTCGTAGAGATAGGTCTGCAGTTCGCTGACTTCGTGCATGCGGAGAGACTATCAGGGTGTCACGCGTCGTAGGGGACGGGCTCGTCCCGTCCCGTCTCGGTGTTCTGCAAGAACCCGGCACGGGGGGGGGGCACCGGGCGCCCAACACCCCACCCGGAGAAGGTGGAGCCCGGGGGGGGGCGCGGCGCCCCACGAAAATGAC
>VXNE01000116.1 GCA_009840715.1 Gammaproteobacteria bacterium | reverse complement strand
GCTCGCTCGCCGTGTCGCACAACCCCGTCGTCCAGGCGGCGTTCGAGCCGATGCTGCCGAAGTGGCCGCACATCCGGCAGTACTCGGACTTCGACCGGCCGGAAGGCACGAGCCGCGAGGAGTGGGGGGTCGAGTGCGCCAAGGCCCTCGAGTACGCGATTCACTACGCGGGCCCCAAGACCGTCGCCGCGTTCCTGGCCACCCCGCACGGCTGCGGCGCGGACTACGCCTGCGTACCGCCCGACAGCTACTGGCGCACGATCCGGGAGATCTGCGACCGCTACGACGTGCTGCTCATCGCCGACGAGGTGGTCACGGGTTTCGGCCGCACCGGGAAGTGGTTCGCCATGGAGCACTTCAGCGTGGACGCGGACATCATGTCGATGGCCAAGGGCATCTCGAGCTGCTACGTGCCGTTCGGCGCCGTCTCGGTCTCGAGCCGGATCAACGTGCCGTTCGAGCAGGGCTTCCCGTTCGTGCACGGCTACACCTTCGGTGGACACCCCTTGGGGTGTGCGGCCGGGTGCGAACTGATCCACGTGATCCGGGACGAGAAGCTGCTCGAGAACTGCACCGCCCAGGGCGAACGCGTCTTCTCCTACCGCGACGAACTGCTCTCCCACCCGACGGTCGCGGACGTTCGCGGTTGGGGACTCATGATGGCGCTGGAACTGGTCAAGGACAAGGAGACGATGGCGTTCTTCGACAAGAGCGTCGATGCGCAGGAGCTCTTCCAGTCCATCGCCTTGAAGCACGGCCTCGTCATGTACAGCTCGCTCTACGGCGCCGCCCGCCAGCCGGCGTTTCGCCGCGGCGTGCCGATCTGGATCTCGCCGCCGCTGTCGATCACCTCCGAAGAGGTCGACGAGATGATGCAGAGAGTCCTGGCCATGCTGAGCGAATGGGAGGGCGCAGTCCTGTAGGGGCGGGGCTCGTCCCCGCCCGCGGTGGTTTCGTGCACCAGGACGGGACGCGACAAGCCAGCGGGCGCCGTGCAGGCCGTCGAGCCGGGAGGGGACGAGCCCCTCCCCTACATCGCCCGGGCCGGGATCGTGCAGGCCCATCGAGCCCCGAGGGGCCGGATGGCCACTCTGTGTTAGCTTCGGCCGGATTCCTCGAAAGGACTGTCCGATGGAACACCGCCTCGACGATCGCACCGCCGTCATCACCGGAGGAAGCCTGGGCCTCGGCCGGGCGATGGCGACGGCCTTCCACCGCGCCGGCGCGGACGTCGCGCTGCTCGCACGGCGGGAGGGCCCCCTGGAGGAAGCGAAGTCGGCCATCGAGGCCGAGCCGGGTGGACGCGTACGCGCCTACCCCTGCGATGTCACCGACCCGCGGCAGATCGAGGCGACCCACGCCCAGGTCGTCGCGGACCTCGGCGACGTCGACATACTCGTCAACAATGCCGGACAGTCCCAGACAGGCGTGTTCGAGGAGATCACCGACGAGGTCTGGCAGGCGGACCTCGACCTCAAGCTGTTCGCTGCCATCCGCTTCTCGCGCATGGTCTTGCCCGGCATGAAAGAGCGGCGTTGGGGCCGCATCGTCAACATCCTGAACACGGCCGCCAAGGCGCCGCCGCCTCGCTCCGCGCCCACTTCCGTATCGCGCGCCGCCGGCATGGCGCTGACCAAGGTCCTCTCGGGCGAAGGCGCCCCGCACAACGTGCTCGTCAACGCGCTGATGATCGGCAGCATCAAGTCCGACCAGATCCGCCGCGGTTACGAGGCCTCCGGTTCCGAGCTGTCGTTCGACGAGTACGTCGCCCGTGCCGGAGAGCGGCTGCCCATGGGGCGCGTTGGCGAGGCGGAGGAATGCGCCAGCGTGGCGCTGTTCCTGGTTTCCGAGGGCGCTTCCTACCTCACCGGCTGCGCGATCAACATGGACGGGGGGGTCTCCCGCGTCGTGTAGGGAAGGTGGGCAGGGAGCCGCCCCCTTCGGTCAGACCGCTGCCGGAACCTCGTGGTGGGGCACGACGCGTCCGAGGCCGGCCTCCATCAGTTCGGCGCGCAGCAAGTCCCGGATCTCATGCGCGTCGACCATGCGCAGCGCTTTCGCCAGGATGCGGCGGCAGTCCCGCAGGGACACCTGCCGGATGACCCACTTGACCTTCGGCAGGTGCGTGGCGTTCATCGAAAGCACGTCGTAGCCCATCGCCACGCACAGGACGGCCCCTTCGGGTGTCCCGGCGAGTTCGCCGCAGATACCGATACCCTTGCCCTCGGCGTGGGCCGCCTTCGCCACTTCGCGCATCGCCTGCAGGACGGCCGGGTGGATCTCCCAGTAGAGCTGGGCGACGTGCGCGTTGTTGCGGTCCACCGCCAGCATGTACTGGGTGAGGTCATTCGAGCCGACCGCGAGGAAGTCCACCAGCCGCGCGATTTGCCGTGCCTGGTAGACCGCCGAGGGCACCTCGATCATCACGCCGATCTGCGGCCGTTTGACGTCGTAGCCCTCCTCGACCACCTCCCGGTGCGCGCGCTCGACCAGACCGACCGCCTCGCGCACCTCGAAGAGGCTGCTGACCATCGGCAGCATGATGCGCAGGATCCCCTCGAGGCCCGCGTTGGCCTTCACCATCGCGCGGACCTGCGAGATGAAGATCTCCGGGTGGTCCAGGGTGACGCGAATGCCCCGCCAGCCCAGGAACGGGTTGTCCTCCGAAATGGGGAAGTAGGAGAGGGCCTTGTCCCCGCCGATGTCCAGGGTCCGCATCGTCACCGGGCGCGGCTCGAACGCCGCCATGTGCTCCCGGTAGATCGCGCGCTGTTCCTCTTCGGTCGGGAAGCGGTCTTCCGTCATGAACGGAACCTCGGTCCGGAACAGGCCGATCCCCTCGGCGCCCCGGTCGAGGGAGCGCGTGATCTCCCCGACGAGGCCGATGTTGACCCACAGCGCGATGCGCTGACCGTCCCGGGTCACGCACGGGAGGTCCCGCAACTCCTCGAGTTCCTCCGCGAACTCCCGCTCTTCCTCCATGAGCGCCGTGTAGTGGTCGACGACCGGGCGTGACGGGTTCGCGACCACGGACCCGTAGAAGCCGTCGACGATGAGCTGGCGGTTCTCGACACCATAGAGAGAGACGTCGACGGCCCCCATCACCGCGGGGATGTCGAGCGCGCGCGCCAGGATCGCCACGTGCGAGTTGCTCGATCCCCGGAGCGACACGATGCCCTGCAGCCGGTCCATGGGGATCTCGCCCAGCATCGCCGCCGAGAGTTCGTCCCCGACGAGGATCGTGTCGTCGGGAAACTGCGTCCTCCGGCGCCGCATGTCCTGCAGGTAGGCGAGTACGCGCTGGCCGAGTTCGCGCACGTCCGCGGCGCGCTCCCGCAGATACGAGTCCTCCATCCGTTCGAAGGCGCGCGTATGCTCCAGGATCACCTGGCGCAGCGCACCCTGCGCCCATTGTCCGTGCCGGATCCGCTCCCGGACCTCCTCGGCGAGCGCGTCGTCGTCGAGCATGTGCAGGTACGCGTCGAAGAGCGCCCGCTCCTCGGGGGCGAGCGTCGCCTCGAGCTTCCGGCCGACGTCGTGGATGTCCCGCCGCACCTGGGCGATCGCGCGGTCGAAGAGCACCAGCTCGACCGTGACGTTCTCGGCCTCCTTGTCCGGAACCCTTTCGAGGTTGGCGGCCGGATGCACCACCACCGCCCTACCGATGCCGATGCCCGGCGAGCCGGCGATGCCGGTGAAACGCGTGTCCTGCGGGCCAGGCAGACGTTCGGAGAGCTCGCGGATGTCTCCTGAAGCCTCCGCATGCGCCACGACCGCGGCCAGTTGCGCGGAGAGGGTGACGAGGAACGCCTCTTCCTCTTCGTCGAACTTGCGGCTCTCCCGCTGCCGCACGATCAGCACGCCGAGGACGCGGCGGTGGTGAATGATCGGCACCCCGAGAAACGCGTGGAAGTCCTCGTCGCCGATCTCCGGCAGGTGCACGAAGTTCGGGTGCTGCGGCGCGTCGTCCAGGTTGATCGGTTCGGCCCGTTCCGCGACGAGGCCCACAAGGCCTTCGCCGGGAGAGATGACCACCCGACCGACCGCGGCCGAGCGCGAGCCCACGTTCGCGGCGAAGTGGAAGTCACCGGTATCACGGTTCACGACGTACACGGAGCAGACCTCGGTGCCCAGCGTCGTGCGCACGCGCGAGACGATGGTGTCCAGGGCCGCCTTGAAACTCGGGGCGGCGCCCACGTCCTGCACGATCTGGCGTAGGTCCTGCAGCACCGTCAGAACTCCTCGTGCACCACGAGCGATGGCGCGAGCTGCTGGAGCGCCCGCCGGTAGACCTCCCGCTTGAAGGCGACGACCTTGCCGACCGGATACCAGTAGCTCACCCACCGCCAGGCGTCGAACTCGGGCTTCCCGAAAGAGTCCACGCTGACGTGGGCGTCGTCGGCGAGCAGCCGCAGCAGGAACCACTTCTGCTTCTGGCCCTTGAAACGGGGGCTCGAGTCGTGCCGCCGCAGGCGTTTCGGAAGCCGGTACCGCAGCCACCCCCGGGTGCAGCCCAGGATCTCGACCCTTTCCTTCGTCAGCCCGATCTCCTCGTACAGTTCGCGGAAGAGCGCCTGTCGCGGAGACTCGCGCGGCTGGATGCCGCCCTGCGGGAACTGCCACGCATCGTGCCCGCCGACGCGCCGCGCCCACAGCACCTGGCCCCTGTCGTTCGCCAGCACGATCCCGACGTTGGGCCGATATCCGTCCGCATCAATTCTGTCGCGCATGTGTTCCGCGTCGCCGGAGGGCCGTCGACGCCTGCGCCGGTGGCAGTCGGGCGTCCCTCCCGTACCCGCTCAAGGCACTCGATTGTTCCACAGAAGACCGCATCCGCCAAAAGCGCCCCGCCCCGGCCGGCGGGTCGGCGCTGGTCACTGCGTACCCTTTGCCGTATGTTCCGGCAGCATTCCGGTCCCGTGAGGTGCCCACCCGGCGCATGAACCGGCTCGCCGACGAAACGAGTCCCTACCTCCTGCAGCACGCCGCGAACCCGGTGGACTGGCATCCCTGGGACGACGCGGCGCTCGCCGAAGCGCGTGCGGCGGACAAGCCGATCCTCCTGTCCGTCGGGTACTCGGCCTGCCACTGGTGCCACGTCATGGCGCACGAGTCCTTCGAGGACGAGGCGACCGCGGAGGTCATGAACGCGCACTTCGTCAACGTCAAGGTGGACCGCGAAGAGCGGCCCGACCTCGACCGGGTCTACCAGACGGCCTTCAACCTCCTGTCCCGGCAGACCGGGGGCTGGCCGCTCACCATGTTCCTGGATCCACACACGCTGCTGCCGTTCTTCGGCGGCACGTACTTTCCAAAGCGCGCGCGATTCAACCTGCCCGGCTTCACCGACCTCCTGCTGCGGGTGGCCGACGGCTGGAACAGCCAGCGCCCCGAACTCACGGAGCAGGGCGAGAAGCTCTCCGAGGCGCTCTCCGCGCTACGCCCCACCGAGGCGGAAGCCAGCGGCATCGAGGACGAAGACGTGCTCCAGAGGGCCGTGGACCAGCTCGCCTCGCAGTTCGACCAAGCCGAGGGCGGGTTCGGCAGCGCCCCCAAGTTCCCCATGCCGAGCACGCTCGAGCGCGTACTGCGTCACTGGGCCCGCGGCGCCCACGCCGGCGCACCCGACCGGGGCACCCTGGAGATGGTGACCATTACCCTCACCCGGATCGCCCGCGGCGGCATCTACGACCACGTCGGCGGGGGCTTCTGCCGCTACGCCACGGACCGGCAGTGGGCAATTCCCCACTTCGAGAAGATGCTCTACGACAACGGGCCCCTGCTGGGTCTCTACGCCGACGCCCTCGGGCTCGGTCCCGATTCCCTGTTCGAGGGCGCCGTCCGCGAGACTGCCGCGTGGATCATGCGCGACATGCAGCATCCGGAGGGAGGTTACTTCTCCTCCCTGGATGCGGACTCGGAAGGAGAGGAAGGCAAGTACTACGTCTGGCGCCGGCCCGAGGTGAAGCGGCTCCTGACCGAGGACGAGTACCTGGTCGTGGAGACCCTCTACGGCCTCGACAAGCCCGCCAACTTCGAAGGGAAGTGGAACCTCAGGCGGCGGGACGCCTGGCGGGCGGTGGTTCACCGACTGAGCCTCGATCCGGAGACCGCGGACGAACTGCTCGCCTCCGCCCGGGCGAAACTCTTCGCGGAACGCGGCAAGCGGACCCCGCGAGCCAAGGACACCAAGGTCCTGACATCCTGGAACGGCCTCGCGATCCGGGGGATGGCGAAAGCGGCCGTGCGCCGCGGAGAACTCGGGTGGCTGGCTTCCGCCGAGCGCGCCGCGGATTTCATTCGCGAACACCTCTGGGACGGCGAGCGCCTCATGGCGACGTGGCGCGAAGGCAGAGCGAAGTACGCGGGCTACCTCGACGACTACGCGAACCTTCTGGACGGCGTGCTCGCCTTGCTGCAGGCCTCCTGGCGCGCGGAGGACGCGCGCTTCGCACAAGCGCTGGCGGACGCCCTGCTCACGCACTTCCACGACGACGAGGCCGGCGCCTTCTTCCTGACCGCGCATGATCACGAGGAACTCATTCACCGGCCGATGCCAACGCTGGACGAGGCGCTGCCGCCCGGGAACGGAACCGCGGCGCAGGCGCTCGTCACGCTCGGTCACCTGTTCGGGGAAACGCGGTACCTCGATGCGGCATACGGCACGCTCGAGGCCCTTCGGGGCTCCATCGAGAAGTACCCCGCCGGCCACTGCACGCTGCTCAACGTCGTCGAGGCGAACGTGCAGCCGCCGGAGCAGGTGGTCGTACGTGGGCCCCGCGATGCGCTCATGCCCTGGCTCGAGATCGCGCGCGAAGGCTACCGGCCCTGGCGCAGCGTGTACGGGATCCCCTACGGGGAGGAAGGCGTCCTGCCGGGCTACCTGCCGCGGCTGGTCAGCGCCGAGACGCGGGAGCGGGTCACGGCGTTCGTCTGCACGGGGCTCGTGTGCTCGGCGCCGATCGAATCGATCGGGGAGTTCGAGAGGGCGGTGGGCTGACCGCCCGTGCCGTCAGGCCGCCGGCCGCTCCTCCCCCAAAATCGACACGCGCTCCCCGTACCGGGTGTGCGGGTAGTAGTCCCAGATCGCGTGGTGCTGGGTGCAACGGTTGTCCCAGAACGTGAGCGTATTCGGTTCCCAGGCGACGCGGCACCAAAGCCGGGGCGTCGAGTCGATGTGGCGGTAGAGCATGTTGAGCACCGCCGTGCTCTCCGGCCGGCTCAGGCCCACGATGTGGGACGTGAAGCCCCGGTTGACATAGAGCACCTTGCGGCCCGTCCCCGGGTGACGCGTGATGACCGGATGCTCGTTTCGCGGATAGCCGCCTTCGGGCGGTGTCGACTTGTAGGAGCCGACGTACGGGAGCGCCCCGTCGTGGACCGCCGTCAGTCCGTCCAGGAACGCGCGCATCGGCTCCGAGAGCGTCTCGTACGCAAGGTACATGTCCGCGAACAGCGTATCGCCACCGCCGGACGCCGGCGTCTCGGTCACGTAGAGCATCGAGCCGAGCGGCGGGATCTCGTCGCACGTTACGTCCGTGTGCCACCCGTCCCCCGCCGTGTATGCGGAATCCGCCGTCGTCTTGACCTTCAGGATCTCCGGGTCCCCGCGGTAGGCGTGCTGCATCGGGTGCACGTGCAGCGAACCGAAGCGCCGGGCGAACGCCTTGTGGTACTCGCGATCGATGTGCTGGTCACGGAAAACGAGCACCTTCCAATCCATCCACGCGTCGTGACAGTCCTGGGCCTGCTCGTTCGAGAGCGGCTTCGAGAGATCGATCCCGAGCACTTCCGCGCCGATGTGGGGGGTCAGGGAATCGACCTCGAAGGTCCGGTACTCCGTGCGGATCTCTTCCGTGGCCGACCGGCCGTCGCGCGTGTTGAACATGGTGGCTCGCTGGTCCGGGAAGTAGCCCGTCCTTTTAGCCCAACTCGTGGGGAGGGACAAGCGGGATTGCCGAGTTGGGTGGACGGTTGTACCGGAAGGTTCTCAATAGAATCAATGACAAACCAGATTTATACTGATAATATATCCAGTATCTAAAGCCCCTCAATCCTCATGGAAGCAAGCCGCATGGAAGCGATTTACCAATCCCCCGAAGAAATCATCCCAAATGCCGGGCCCGTCGCCGATGACCCTGCGGGGTACGGCACCCTCCCGCCGGAACTGCGGGAACTCCTCCGCGACGACCTCGACTTCATCCCGGACGATCCCGCCGAACTGCGCCGCGCCGTGAGGGATATGGCCGCCCACATCAACC
>VXNE01000194.1 GCA_009840715.1 Gammaproteobacteria bacterium | reverse complement strand
ACCCGGGTGTCCTCGCCCAGCTCCGTACCCGGACGCAGGCGCGCGAACGGGCCGACCTCCGCCCCCCGGTCGATCCGCGCGCCGTCGATCACCGTGTGCGGCTCCACCGTCACGCCGTCGGCCAGCACCGAGTCCCGGATGACGCAGTGCGGACCGATACGGACGTCGGCGCCGAGCTCCACGCTGCCTTCGAGGACCACGCCGACGTCGATGACGCAATCCACGCCGGCACGCAACGTCCCGCGGAGGTCGAACCTGGCGGGATCGCGCAGGGTCACGCCGGCGCGCATCGCGGACTCGGCGTTGCGGCGCTGGTAGTGCCGTTCGGCCTCCGCGAGCTGGATGCGGTCGTTGACGCCGAGTACCTCCTCCGGGTCGGCAGCCGGGAGACCGGCGACGGGAACCCCGTCAGCCACGGCCTCCGCGATCACGTCCGTAAGGTAGTACTCGCCCTGGGCGTTGTCGTTGCCGACCCGCGCGAGGAGTTCCGCGAGCAGCGCGCCTGGCGCCGCCAGAATCCCGGTGTTGATCTCCCTGATCCCGCGTTGCGCGTCCGTGGCGTCCCGGTGTTCGACCACGGCGGCCACGCCACCTTCGACGTCGCGCACGATCCGGCCCAGCCCTTCCGGGCAGGCGGCTTCCGCCGTGACGAGGGCCACGCCTCGGGATTCGCCGCTCGCGGAGACACAGGCTTCGAGCGTGGCCGTCCCGACCAGCGGTACATCCGCATACAGCACGAGGACCGTCGCCTCGTCCGACACGCCCGGCATCGCCTGCAACACGGCGTGGCCCGAGCCCAACTGCTCCGGCTGTTCCACCCAGGAGACATCCGCCACCTCCGCGTGGCAGCGCCGGATCTCGTCCGCCCCGGCGCCAATCACCACGTGCAGTCGCTCCGGGGAAAGGGCCCGCGCCGTGTCGAGCACGTGACTCAGCATAGGCCGCCCGCCGATCTCGTGAAGCACCTTCGGCCGGCGCGACCGCATGCGGGTGCCCTGGCCCGCGGCCAGGACGATGACATCGAGCGCCATACGGGAGTCCGCGAGGCGAAAGTCTGGATTATAGGGCTGTCCGGGACACCCCGCGTGTGCATTTGACCCGGAGCCGGGCAGGAGAAGCGCCCTGGCCAAGCACGGCGTTTGACCATCGCAAGCGGAACGTGTGAGGCTTGGGCCGAGTCCTCTTTTTCAGGGCTGCCAAACAGACGAGGGGGAGCAAGACGATGACCACCGATACCAGCGAATACCGCGACGGCATCCTGCTTGCGTGGCAGGGAGAACACTGGGGCAAGGCGTTCCTGGAGCGGGTGGCCGAACGCACGGAGGACGCCGGCCACCGGGCCAAGTGGCAGGTTCTCGCGCAACTCGAGGAGGCGACAGGCAACGCCTTGACGCCATTGGTGGACGACTCCGCCGAGCCGGACCCCGAAGGATATCGACAGGTCGACACCGTCGTGGACGAGTACGCGAAGCTGTCCTGGGCGGAAGCGATGGAGCAGATGACGACCCTGCTCGACCCCGCCATCGAGCGTTTCGAGCGGCTTCTCGCCATCGCGCCCGAGGAAGACCTCGAGGTCGTGCAGATCCTCCTGGACCATGAGTTGGCCCTCAAGCACTTCGCGGAGCGGGAGCTCGCGGGCGATCCGGAAACGTCGCTGGACTCCGTACGCGCCGTCATAGAGCGGGCGCGCGCGGTCCACGCGACCGCCTGACCGGGAGCGGACCATGGCCGGGCTTACGCAAGAGCAGAAAGAGACCTTCCTGAGCGAACTGCACGTCGGCGTCCTGTCGATCGCGCGGGAGAACCGCGGCCCCCTGACCGCGCCCATCTGGTACTGCTACGAACCGGGCGGCAACCTGTGGGTGATGCTGGGGCGCGAGTCGAGAAAGGCCCAGCTTCTCGAGGTCGGCACGCGGGTGTCCCTGTGCGCGCAGAAGGAGGAGCCGCCGTACGCGTACGTCACGGCGGAAGGCCCCGTCGTGGGGATCGCGGAAGGTACTCACGCGGACATCCTGGAACTCGCCAGCCGTTACGTCGGCGAGGAGGGGGGCAAGGCGTACGCCGAGAACATGCGGACCGCCGAGAGCCTCACCGTCACGATCCGGCCGGAGACCTGGCTCGCGGTGGACTACGCGAGCCAGCAGTAGCTCGCCTCGCCGAGGTGGCTCTCGTCCGTTGACGTGACCACACGGATCGCTCTCCTCCGCGGCATCAACGTCGGCGGCAGGAACGCTGTCGCCATGGCCGACCTGCGGGGCATCCTGGAGCGCCTCGGCTGCGTCGACGTACGAACCTACATCCAGAGCGGCAACGCGGTCTTCGACGCACCGGACGGGGTCGAGGTGTCCGCATCTCCGATCGCGGCCGCGGTGCAGGCGCTGACCGGAGTAGATGCGCGCGTGCTGGTGCTGACCGCGGCCGAGTTCCGGCGGGCCGCCGAGCACAACCCGTTCGCGGCCGAGGACGGCGGGACGGTGCAGTTGTTCTTCCTGGAGTCCCGTCCCCCTGATCCGGACCTGGACGCGATCCGGGAACTGTGCCGGGACTCGGAGCGCTGGCAACTCACGCACGCCGTGTTCTACCTCCACGCGCCCGAGGGCATCGCCCGGTCGAAGCTCGCCGCCGCGGTCGAGCGGAAGCTCGGCGTCAGCGCCACGGCGCGCAACTGGCGCACGGTGTGCAAGGTGCTGGAGATGGCGGAGACGACCTGACGATCACGACCGCGTCGGTGCCGTCGCCATGCCGATGTTGTCGCCGCTGTCTTCCGGCCGCGGTCCCCAGCGCCCGGCTTCCGCCCGCGCCAGGAACTCCGCGACGACCGCGTTGAAGGCGGCTGGCTCCTCCAGGTTGCACGCGTGTCCCGTATGCGGCAGCACCGCGAGCCCGCACCCCGGCACGGTGCGCTTGAGAAAGAGCGATGGATGGATGCAGGGATCGTCCTCGTCGCCGCAGACGACAAGCAGGGGGACTTCGAGCCGCGCGAGGTCCGCCTCGCGGGTGTAGAGGCTCGGACGCCGTCCCTGGAAGGCGCGCATCGTGTTCGCCGAGCCCCTGGCCGAGTGGGCGAGGAAGAGCGCGGCGAAACGCTCCCATCCGGTCGGGTCCTTTTCCCGAAAGCGGATTCGGGCCGGACCCCGCACGTAAGCCTCCATCGACGCCATCCCCTGCTCTTCCAGCGCGTCCGCGCGGGCGTCCATGTCCTTGCGGAAGGCATCGGGATCGTCGCTGCCGGTGCCTACGCCCGCGGCCACCACCGCGCGGCACCGCTCGGGATGGGCCAGGGCGAACTGCACCGCCGTGTACGCGCCCATCGAGAGCCCGCAGACATGCGCCCGATCGATGTCCATCGCATCGAGCAATCCGAGCAGGACGGCAACCTGTCGGTCCCAGGTGTACTCGCGCCAGTCCTCGCGGACCTCGGACGGGGGATAGCCCTTCGCGTTGTAGGCGAACACCCGGTAGAAGCGGGAGAAGTAGCTGACCTGCGTTTCCCAGCTCTCGATGCTGCCCGCGAACTCGTGGCAGAAGACCAGCGGCACTCCGCTGCCGACCTCCACGTATTCGATCCGCGCGCCGTCGAGCGTCAGTTTCGGCATCGGATGTCTCCCCAGAGTGCCAACCGTGCTCACGATAGCAGTCAGGCCGTCCCATACAATGCCCCGGCATGAGTGAGCCCGCTGCTCAGTACGCTTCCGGACGCCACCGCAAGCTCTCGCGCCCCGCGAAGCTCGCGTTCGCGTCGGGGTCCCTCGAAGAGGCGATGGTCGGCGCCGCCGGCATCGCGACGATGCTCTTCTACAACCAGGTCCTCGGCGTCTCGGCGGCGCTCTGCGGTACCGCGTTCCTGATCGCGAGCATCGTCGACGCCGTGTCCGACCCGACGGTCGGGGCGCTGTCCGACAGCGTGCGCACGCGCTGGGGCAGGCGTCACCCTTTCATGTTCCTCTCGGCGCTGCCGCTCGGGGTCAGCTTCTACTGCCTGTATCAGCCTCCCGAACTGTCCGAGTTCGGCCTCTTCCTCTGGTTCACCGCGTTCTTCGTGCTCCTGCGCATCGCCAAGACCTTCTACACCGTCCCGCACGCCGCGCTCGGCGCCGAGCTGACCGACGACTACGACGAACGCACGTCGATCTTCGCGTGGAACTGGGTGGTCATGAACATCGGCAGCATCGCGCTGACGGCCTTCGTGCTGATGGTCATCTTCCCGACCACCGACGAGTACGACAATGGACTGCTGAACGCCGCGCGCTACGAGTGGCTCGCCGTCATCGGCGGCGTGTTCGTCGCCGCCACGGTCCTGACCTGCACCCTGACGACGGCCAACCAGATCCCGCACTTGCACCAGCAGCTCGCGGCCCTGCCGGACGAGGCGCGGGAGCGCTACCGCCGCTTCTTCCGGGATCTCTTCGAGAACCTGGGCGGACTGTTCCGCAACCGCTCCTACGTTTCCATGTTCGCCTGCTGGGTGGTGCTGTCCATCACCGGTGGGATCAAGGGGGTGGTCGTCACCTACGCCTTCATCTACGGCTTCGAGTTCACGTCGGAGGAGATCACGCTGCAGCAGGTGGTGCGCGTCCCGGGCGCGTTTCTCGGGATCGTGCTCTGCGCCTGGCTGACGCGGCTCATCGACAAGAAGTACAGCGTCATCGCGCTCTGCTATTCGGCCGGGTTCCTGGTCGGCCTGCCGTTCTGCCTGCGCCTCGTCGGCTGGTTCCCGGAGAACGGCACCGTCGCCCTGCTCGTCGCGTTCTTCGGCATCTGGGTGATCGGCTACATCCCGTTCCAGTCGGTCTCCATCGTCATCGACTCCTGCCTCTCCGACATCGCCGACGAGCACGAGCTGGCGACGGGAAACCGCGCCGAGGGCATGATCTTCGCCCTGCGGACGTTCGGCGCGAAGATGACGGCCGGGTTCGGCGGGCTCTTCGCCGGATTCGGTCTCGAGATCATCGGCTTCCCCGAGCGGGCCGACGTGGCGACGCTGGCGCCGGAGGTCGTCGACGGCCTGCTCTTCATGATCGGGCCGCTCTACTGGATCATCGTGTTCGGCGGGCTCGGACTCGCGTTTCTCTACAACATCGACCGGGAGCGACATGCAACGATCCTGCAGGGTCTCGAAGCCAGGCGCAGCGCCTGAGGCGCGTTCGCCATGCTGAAGATCTACGGCGTTCCCAATTCGCAACCGGTCCGTGCGGTCGTGTGGACCTGCCTGATGCACGAACTGCCTTTCGAGTTCGTGATGACGAGCCAGAACCGGGACGCGAAGCAGCCGCAGTTCCTCGCTTCCGTGAACCCCCGCGGCACCATCCCGGCGATCGCCGACGACGGCACGGTGCTGTGGGAGAGCCACGCGATCCTCATCTACCTTTGCGAAAAGCACGGCTGGGCCGATCTCTGGCCCACCGACCCCGCAGAACGAGCGCGGGTCAACCAATACCTCCACTTCCACCACCGCAACACGCGGGAGCTGGTCGTGCAGTGGAGCCGCGCGATTTGGCCGGCCGTGTTCGAGGTTGCCGATCCGGACGAGGGCTGGTTCGAGCGCAACACCTTCCCGGGGATCCGCAACAACGCGCAGGTCGTCGAGAACACCCTGCGGATCATCGACGGCATGCTCCGGGAATCCACCTTCATCGCGGGCCCGACGGCGACGCTCGCGGACATCAGCGCTTACGAGGAGCTGGGACAGAACCAGGCGAAGTACGCGAACTGCACCGACTACGGCCCCTATCCCGAAATCCGGCGCTGGCTCCTCGACATGGAGCGGCTGCCGTACCACCAAGAGGCGCACGCCATCTGGAGGCTGATCGGCGATGTCGCGCGGTTGCAGGGCGGAGTGCGTACGATCGCGCGGGCGAACAAGGAGGCTGCCCGGATTCTCGGGGTGGCGGTGGCAAACTTCACCTGACGACAGGCCCGGAGAGGCAGAGGCGATGCACGAAACGATCCGACGAACCCTGGCGCTGCTGACGCTCCCCGCGCTGGCCTTCACGGCCGCTGTCCAGACCGAGGAGGTTCGGCCAGGGGTGCTGCGGACCCCGGACGCCCGCTTCGAGAGCCTTCCGGACTTCCCGTACGCGCCGAACTACGTCCAGGTCGGCGACATCCGGCTGCACTACATCGACGAGGGACCAACGGACGCCGAGACACTGCTCCTGATCCACGGCGAGCCGACGTGGAGCTACCTGTTCCGCAAGATGATCCCCGTCTTCCTGGACGCGGGCTACCGCGTCGTGGCGCCGGACCTCGTCGGCTTCGGGCGGTCGGACAAGTTCACGGACGAAGACGCCTACAGCTACCCGATGCAGGTGGACTACATGCTCAAGGTCGTGCGCGCCCTCGACCTCCGGAACGCCACCTTCTTCGGCCAGGACTGGGGCGGTCTCGTCGGCCTGCGCGTGGTCGCCGCGGAGCCGGACCGCTTCGCCCGGGTGGTGGTGTCGAACACCGGGCTCCCCTCGGCCACCGGCTTCCAGGGGTGGATCGCCTATCCGCTCTTCAAGCTCGCGGTCTGGTGGGAGGGCGAGATGACCCTCGAGGAGCTCGCGGCGAACCTCACGTTCCCGCGCTGGGTGGCCTACAGCTACCACGTCGAGGACCTGCCCATCGGACGGATCATGGGTTTCCTCGGGGGGAACCCGGGCGTCGTGGCCGCCTACGAGGCGCCTTTCCCGGACCAGCGCTACAAGGCCGCCGCGCAGATCATGCCGTATCTCGTACCGTCGCAACTGCGCGAGAACGAGGAGGCGTGGGGCGTGTTCGAGTCCTGGGACAAGCCTTTCCTCGTCGCCTTCACGGACTCCGACCCGATCACCCGGGGCGGCGAGCAGGCATTCCTGTCACGCGTCCCGGTCGCGCAGAACGTCACGATCCGGGGGGCGGGACACTTCGTCCAGGAAGACGCGGGGCCGGAGCTCGCCGGGCTCATGGTCGACTTCATGCGGGGGCGCGAGTTGCCGGACGAGATCCAGGCCGACCGGATCGAGCCGTGAGGGGCGCCCCTTAACGCGGGAACTCCTTCAGCAGCAACGTCGCCATCGTCTGTGCGTGGCGGTCGACGACCTCGTCGTCCGTCACGTCCACGTCGAACAGGAGCGCCGCCTCGGGCGCCATCGAGAACATCATGGCGCCGCTCACGAAGACGTAGTACCAGTGCACGAACTGCCGGTCGTCGATCCGGGTATCTGCTTCGACCACCTCCCGCAGTCCCTCCATCGCTGGCCGCATGAACTCCTCCACCAGCCAGTGAATGCGCCAACTGTCGCGCTTGCCTTCCTGGATCATCAGGCGGTTGAGCTCGGGGTTACCGGCGGAGAAACGCACGTAGCTGCGAATCGTGTAGGTGAGCCGCTCGTGCGGCGAGAGTTCCCGCATCAGGTCCTGGCGCTGCTCCTGGAAGTCCTGCAGCTTCGTGATGACGTGGGCAGCCGCGGCCTTCCACATCTCTTCCTTGTTGCCGAAGTGGTAGCTCAGGAGATTGCGCTGCACGCCGGCGGCGACCTCGATGTCGCGCACGGTCACCGCGTCGAAGCCCCGCTCGGAGAACTCCTTGAGCGCCACTTCGACCAGCTTGCGCCGCGTGGCTTCCGCACGCTCCTGCGGCCGGCGCTTGCGCACCGGTTTCCCCGCTTCAGCCCCTGCCGCCATTTATGACTCGCATTCGAAGGATATCGCTCATCTGTCCGAGCCATACATCGTATCGGACTCCTGCTCAAACGGAACCAAGGAACCTCCGGATGGCCCGATTGCACGCGACCGGGTTCTCGATGTGCGTGAAGTGGTTCGCCTCCACGAACTCGACCCGGAGGTCCGCCGCGAACTCGCTCGAACGGGCGTACTCCTCCGGGTGCTGGCCGGGATCCCAGCGGCCTTGCAGGATCAGGACCGGCATCGTCATGTGCGCGAACAGGGACTCGTGCCGGTCGCGATGCTCGATGTCGAAGTTGTTGACCTTGAAGTAGCAGCGCACCGCCTCGGCAACGCCCTTGAACTTGAACTCGTAGTCGAGCCGCTTGAGCGTCGACGGCGTCAGTCCTGCCGCCATCACCTTCTCGTAGATGATCGGGATGATCCTGCGGCTCTTGAAGTTCGCCTCCCCTAGCTTCGTGGCGAACAGGGCATGGGGCGGCCGCGGTTCGCCGTGCGGTTCGTTGAAGGACTGCTGCATGCGCACGTAGCGCTGGATGCGGCCCTCGAGGGAGGGGACGCTCGTCATGTGGTCGGCGATCACGGCCCCCCGGTCGTGGGCGACGATGTGAAAGCGGTC
>VXNE01000128.1 GCA_009840715.1 Gammaproteobacteria bacterium | reverse complement strand
CATCTATACCGGCCTGCGCAAAAGCCCGGGCTACATCGCGCGCGTGGCGGTCGACGAAGACGTCGACGCCGTCGGGCTCAGCATCCTGAGCGGCAGCCACAACGAACTCGTGGGCCTCACCCGCGCGCAACTCGACGAGCTCGGGGCAACAGACGTCCCGATCTTCCTCGGGGGCACGATCCCGAAGCACGACTACGAAGCGCTCGAAAGCCACGGCGTGGCGGCGATATTCACCGCCGACATGCCGCTCGACGAAGTGGTCGCGACGATCGGGCGCCTGCTGCAGTGAAGTTCGACGGCTCGAACCGCGCCGGCCTCGCGAAGGCCATCACCCGCGCTTCGAGGGCCGGCGTCGAACAGATTCTCGCCCAGGACCTCGCCCCCGAACACGAGGCCCGGCGAATCGGATTCACGGGCCCTCCGGGGTCGGGGAAGAGCACGCTCATCGCAAACTGGGCCGAGCGGCGCCTGCGGCGAGACAGGAGCGTGGGGGTGCTCGCGATCGACCCGTCGAGCCCGATCAGCCAGGGCGCCATCCTGGGCGACCGGATCCGCATGGACTCCATAGATGCAGGCGACAGGTTCTTCATCCGTTCCGTTGCGAGTACGCGCCTGCACGACGGCCTGTGCCACAACGCCCTCGGCATCCTGGGTGTCTTCGACCGGTGGGGTTTCGACGACGCGGTGCTCGAGACCGTGGGTGTCGGGCAGGCCGAATGCAATATCCGATTCATGACCGGCACCGTCGTGCTCGTCCTGCCGCCGAATTCGGGCGATGTCATCCAGGCCATGAAGGCGGGCATCATGGAGATCGCCGACATCCACGTGGTGAACAAGTCCGACCTGCCGGGGGCCTGTACCCTGACCAGGGAGTTGAAGAGCGTCCTTTCCTTGCGCAGGAGTACGTCCACCTGGACCCCGAAGGTGATCGAGGTGTCTGCCACCGCGGCGACCGGGTTCGAGAAACTCGACGCCACGATCGACGAGCACTACGACTGGTACCGGGAGAACACGGATCGCCAGGCCGTTCGGCGTAAGCGGATCGAATACCAGCTTTCGGAGATCGTCAGCCACCAGTTGGAATCGCTCCTGGAAGACACGGACCCGGGCGGATACCAGAGCCTGGCGGCGGTCTACACCGACCTGCTGCCGCGATTGACGAAACAGGACGGTTCCTGAGGCCACGATATGAACCCGACAGACGCCAGGAGTGGACCGCCGGCCGGCTGGCCGAAATCGCGCGAGTGGGAAGGCAGCGGATGGTTGTCGGTCACGGAAGCGCGTGCAACCACCGGGGTGCGCGTGACGGATTCTCCGTATTGGGGCGCCTGGTGGGCGCAAGCCCTGCGGGGCGTGCTTTACGTCAAGGGAATCCCCTATCAAAAGGTCGTGCATCCCCCCTTCAGCGATACCGACCCTGACGCCCAGTCGGAACTCCGGGCGTGGACGGGACAGACTTCCGTCCCCACCATGGTCTACAACGACGGATCGGCGCTGGGCGACATCGTCCGCAACGACTGGCTCAATCAACTGATGCTTGCCGAACAGATTGCACCCGAGCCGTCCCTGATTCCCGGGACGCCGGAACTGCGCATGAAGATGATCGGTCTCGCCCACGAACTGATGTCGCCGCAGGGCTTCCTGTGGAACTGCAGGCTCGCGGGAAGGGAGGTGTCCTTCGAGGGCGAGATGAGCGACCGGCAACGTGACGTGTTCGGAGGCGACCAGCTCCTGGGCGGGAAGTACTCGTTCAACGGGAAGCCCGGCACGCCCCTTCAGAACGCGAAAGAGTGCCTGGGCCTGCTCGGCGCCCAGCTCGACGAGAACACGGCACGGTTTGGCGGGCCCTACCTGGTCGGCGACACCCTGAGCGCCCTGGACGTCTACTGGGCCTACGCGTCCAATTCCGTGCTCATTCTGCCGCCGGACAAGCTGCCCATAATGCGATTCAACCGGGCGATGTATCCGGCCATGAACGAAGCACTGGGGCCCGCGTGCAGCGACAGGCTCCTGGAACATCGGGATGCGATGTTCGCCACGCATCTCGAGTGTCCGGTCGTGGTCGACTGACGCCTGCCGCCATCTCGCAACGGTTTGAACTGGAGACCGAAGATGAACGAACACACTTACGCCGCCTTGTGGCCGCGGGGGAAATCCACCGCGGGGATCGCCGCGTTAGCGCCGCGTCTCGACACGCTGGAAGGCAAGACCGTCGCCTTCCTGTGGGACTACCTCTTCCGCGGTGACGAGATCTTCCCGATGCTGGAGCGCGAGTTGTCCGCCGCGTACCCGAACATGAAGTTCGTCGGGCACGAGACCTTCGGCTCGACCCACGGGGCGGAGGAAACGCGGATCGTCGCCGAGCTGCCGAACACGCTCGCCGATCATGGAGTCGACGCCGTCGTCTCGGCGATGGGCTGCTGAGGCAGTTGCACGCCCGCCGTGTTGCGGGCATCGGCAGCGGCCGAAGCCGCCGGCTTCCCCTCCTCTTCCCTGGTCTGCTCCGGCTTCCTGGGACAGGGAGCGACCACGTCCGTGGGCCTGGGGATGCCGAACCTGCCCATGGCCGAGGTGCCGGGGCACCCGGACGCGCAAACCGACCGGGAACTGCGCGACAACGTGGCCTCGGTGACCGTGCGGGGCGTCATAGAGAACCTGACGCAGGCGCCACCGGCAGGGACGGCGATCCAGGAACCGGGACCGGACGACGTGGTGCTGGAAGGCAGCTTCGAGGAGATCAACCGCTTCTACTACGAGAACGGCTGGTCCGACGGCCTGCCCATCGTGCCGCCGACCCGGGACAAGGTGGAGGCGTTCCTGGGTTTCACGGACCTGCCCGCCGGCCACGTCATCGGCCGACTGCTGCCCGACAACCGCGAAGCGACCGTGTGGAACGTCGCCGTCAACGGCGTCATGGCCGGCTGCAGGCCGCGGTACATGCCGGTGCTGGTGGCGCTCGCGGAAGCCATGGCCGATCCGCACTATGGGGTCGAGCATTCCGGCAACACGCCCGGCTCGGAAACCCTGATCGTCATCAACGGCCCCATCATCAAGGACCTTGCGTTCAACTTCGAGCAGGGGGCGCTGCGCGACGGCTTCCAGGCCAACACCTCGATCGGGCGGTGGTGGCGGCTGTACCTGCGCAACGTCGCCGGTTTCCTGCCGCATCGGAACGACAAGGCCACCTTCGGCAACACCTGGCGCGTCGTGCTGGCGGAGAACGAAGACGTGCTCGAGCGCATCGGCTGGCCGCCCGTGTCGGCGGACTTCGGCCACGCCCGCGGCGAGAACGTCGTGAGCATCTCGCGCTTTACGGGCGGCGACGTCATCGCGTCCGTGTTCGGGCAGAAGCCGGAAGAGATGCTGCCCTACCTGGCCGATGCCCTGGTCAGCCAGACCGGCTGGCAACTGGTCTTCACGGTGGGGTATGCCGATGGCGACTACAGCCCGCTGCTGGTCCTTTCCCCGATCCTGGCCGAGACCATCGCGAAGGCCGGCTGGTCCAAGGACGACGTGCGGCAATGGCTGTTCGAGCACGCACGCATTCCCGCCAGCAAGTTCGAGCGGTACCTGGGTGAGTTCACGAATCTGTACAGCGGCAAGCGGTCCCTGTACGAACGCGCACGGTCGGGCAAGGCAAACGCCGTGTTCGGAGAATCCGAGGACCCCGATCGGCTGGTGCCCATCGTCTGCGACCCGACGGACATCCGGATCGCCGTCGCCGGCGATCCCGGACGGACCAACGCCCAGGTCTTTTCGCATAACGGCACGCTGGGCTACCCGACGGCGCGGGCCATTCGGCTGCCGGCCGATTGGCAGGCCAAGCTGGCGGCTGCGGAGTAGCTACGTCGTCGCCTTGCCCAACACGAAATAGGGGTCATACCCCAACAGGCGGCGCAGCGTGGGTGAGGCACTCTCCAGAACGCCCGGGTTGAGCGACCTCACGAAGTTCTCCTGCTGGCGCAGGAAGGGCCGGCAATAGTGTTCGCGGAGACGGTCCCGGTTCGCGTCGCGCCATTGGCTTCGGTGAAGTCATCGGCCATCCAGATCACGTTGCCGACCGCGGCGTACGTCCAGGGTTCGGGAATGTAGGTCTGGTCCGTGTGTACGACCTGAGCGGCCCCGCCCGGCATAGCCGAACCGGTCGATGTCGGCCTTGCAGCGGTCCAGATCCTCTGTCGGCCGGGGTAAGTCGTTCACTTGATCCCGCGCAAAACTCAGGCGACCTCTCTCCGCGCCGCCGGGATTGCAGCCGTATAGGTATCGCGTCCCCGCCGGAGGACCGTCCCCGGTTGCGCGCCGGTGTATTCGTCGTGATCGACGACCGGTACGCCGTTTACGAGCACGTAGTCGTAGCCGCGCGCGTCCGCGTACAGCCGCATCCCGTTTCCGGGCAGGTCGGACCGCACTTCCAGCGGACAGGTCTGCAACCGGTCGAGATCGATGACGAGCACGTCCGCATGGGCGCCTTCACGGATGACGCCCCGGTCCCTGACCCCGATGTACTCGGCCGGAACCTGGGAGAAGAGATGGATCGCCTGCTCGAGGGGCATCACCCCGTGGTCCCGAACCGCGTTGGAGAGAAAGCTCGTCGCGTGGCTCGCCCCGAACAGCACGTCGCAATGCGCGCCGCCGTCGGTGGCCGCCCAGAGCGTCCGGTCGTCCGCGAGCGACCGGGCGATCAGACCCCAGCCTTCCTTCGTGTGTTCAGGGAAGTTCGCGACCAGGAAGGTCGTCGTCAGTTCGTCACGAATCGCGATGTCCAGGCATGCGTCCAGGACGGAACAACCCAGCTCCTCTGCGATGTCCACCACTTTTCGGCCCACGAATTCGGCGTTGTCCGGATGCGACGCCACATCCACGGTGAACAGTTCCAGCTTCGCGAAGATGCCGACCGGGTTGGCGCTGGCGGCCACCTCGTCGAGGACCACCCGCATGTGTTGCCGGGTTTCCGTCTCCTTCATGCGCTCGATGCGCGCCGGGACCGGCAGCTTGTAGAGCTCCGAGAACACCCCGGGGTAGGTGTCGTAGCCGAGGCCGGTCTTGAAGTTGATCCGGACGTCCTGCGGCTGGCTGCTGCACTGGACCCGAACCTCCGCGCCCCTCGCCCGCGCGTAATCGGCCGTGCTGAGCTGTACTTCGGCCAGTTCGTCCGGAAGCTGGCCCGGCACGAAGAGCGGCCAGTTCACCGTGCGTTGACCGGCGAGGGCGAAGTCCGCGACCAGGGCCTTCGTCTCCTCCGTCATGATGCCGACCGACGAAACGAAGCCGAGATGCGTTCCCTCGTAGTTCCTGACCTGGGACGCAAGCGCCAGCAGTTCCTCGCGATCGGCGATCAACGACGGGACCGGGTCTCCGTTGTGGTCCCGATGGGTGTCGGCGTGCGAAGAACTGAACGAGATGGACCCCGCCTCGAGGGACTCCCGGAGCAGCGCCTGCATCTTCGCGAGCTCCTCGGGACTGGCCTTGTCCGTGAGCGCGCGCTCGCCCATCACCATCGTGCGCAGCGCGCTGTGGCCCGTGCCGAACGCGATATTCGGCGCGACATGGCCTTCGACGCGATCCAGCATCTCGGCCATGGACG
The DNA here is from genome assembly GCA_009840715.1 of Gammaproteobacteria bacterium. Classification (GTDB taxonomy): domain Bacteria; phylum Pseudomonadota; class Gammaproteobacteria; order Pseudomonadales; family Azotimanducaceae; genus VXNE01. The sequence goes on along the minus strand of VXNE01000128.1, from coordinate 2,712 downwards.
ACCAGTCGATGTCCACCCCGGCGCGCAAGGTCTCCAGGGGGATGGCTTCCACCTTCGACAGCATGGGCACGAGGTACGCCGCCGTTTCGCTGTTGATCGGCGCAAGACCGAATCCGCAGTTGCCGAGGACGATGGACGTGAACCCGTGACGCGGGTGGGGATCGAGATTGGGATCCCACATCACCTGGGCGTCATAGTGCGTATGGACGTCCACGAAACCCGGCGTCACGTATCTCCCGGCCGCGTCGATCACCTGCTCGGCTTCGGGCTGGTCCGGCCCGAGATAGGCTATCCGACCGTTCTCGATGCCAATGTTGGCCTCGGTACCGGCTTTGCCGGTGCCGTCGATCACCGTTCCGTTCCTGATCAGTAGATCCAGCATCATTCTCTCCTAGCCAATTCGCCAATCACGTCTTCAAACAGCCGCTGCTGCACGCTCGTTCGCTTCCACGCCATCCCGCTCCGCCGTCCAGAAGTCGGGACCGCAGTCAAACCCCCGCTCGACGTCCCCGACCTTGACCACGTCGACCGCCAGCGTGTGGCCGGTCAGGGGATCCAGGTAGGCGACGATATCCGCACTCGGATGGCTCGGCAGGAACCCGTGAATCCGGGGGCAACCTTCCGTCCAGTGATCCGGGCGCCTCGCGAGCGGAGCGCCTGACCGGAGGCTCACGGCCACGTCGCCGCGGACCTCGACACCCGGGTAGAGCGTACGGCCCGGCCTGGAGTGGCCCGGCCCGTTTTCCGGAGGCGCGGGGACGCCCAGGGGTTTTGCCGCCGGCGCGGCGCGTTGCAGCCGTTCCTTCAGCATCGCCGCGCGCCGTTCGCCTGTACGCCCGTCGTCGCCCACCGCCACACCGTAGGTCTCAAGCGCCTCTTCTTCGGTGATCCGCCCATCCTTCACGTCATGCTCCACGGCGGCCGTGTCGCGGTCGAGGGGGTCTCCCCAGCCACCGCCGCTGCAGACACGCACGGTAAAGGTCTCCCCCGGGTGCAGGAGCACGCCCTGCTGATGGCAGAGGACCGCTCGCACGTCGCCTTCTACGCCCTCGATTTCCAGTTCGTTGACACTGCCCGGGTAGCCCCCTGCCATACCGGGCGAAGGTATGCGTTCCCGGTTGCCCATGGTGATGCCGAACAGCACCTGGTCGCCGCAACCCCGGTAGGACACGTCGGCGCCATGACCGGACCGGAAGCGCCCCGCGCCCTGCGGGCCCTTCCTGATGTCGCGGCGACAGATGCTGAAGGGATAGTAGTCTTCCATGGTCTCCGCGTCCGGGTACTCGACCACTGCACCCTTGCCTACGTTGTAGGGGCCCCAGTCGTCGGCATCGCGGTCGTGCCCGGGATTCGTGCCGAGGGCGCCGCCGCCCTCCAGCATCAGCCAGTTGTCCGGTTGCCCGAGGTGCCCTACCGCCGCCCAGCCGTGGAGCGCCATGCCTCCGGTGGCCAGCGGGCTGGAGAGCAGCCGGTTGGCCTCGTGTTCCGGGCTTGCCGCTACCGCCAGGCCGAGGGCGTGCATCGCCGCCTCCACCGCCGTGTTGCCCGCCTCCAGGTGGGGTCCGCCGATGGGGGCGGGCGGCTGTGCATCGACGATCGAGCCTTCCGGACAGACGAGCTCGATGCACCGGAAAATCCCCTCGTTGAACGGCAAGTCCTGGGCCATCAACGCGGCGATCTGGACACCGAGCAGGCTCGAGATCACGTAGGGCTTGGAATTGTAGTAGTGCGGCGTCTGGGGCGAGGCGCCGGCGAAATCGAACACCAGCGTCCCCTGCTCGATCGTCAGCGTGCACGGCACGCGGTAGTCGGATTCCGTCCACTCCACCCAGCGAATCGCGGAGTACCGCCCCGTTGCCAGCCTGTCGATGCGATCGCGAAACTCCCTTTCGCTGAGGTCGATCAACTCGCGGACCACCGCCTTGAAGACATCGGCGCCGTAACTCCCCGCGAGTTCGTCGAGCGCGGTTGCCGCGACGTTCGTTCCGCTGATCAGCGCGCGCATGTCCATCGAGATGATGTCCGCCATGCGAATGTTGTTGAGCAGGATCGACCACACGTCGGACTGCTCCTCCCCCGCCCGGGAGAGGCGTACCGGAGGAATGCGAATCGCCTCCTGGTAGCACTCGGTGGCGGTGGGAACGAACGATCCCGGGGCGCCGCCGCCCATATCCATCATGTGGGCGGAGGTCCCGACCCATGCCACGAGTTCTTCGCCGTGGAACACGGGTTGATGGATGAACACGTCCTGGGCGTGGAAGCCGCCGCCCGTGTACGGATCGTTCACGAGAAACAGATCACCCGGGGCGATGGTCTCGCCGTGGGTATCGAGAATCGCGTGGACGCCGTTGACACCGGTGTGGAAATGCGCCTCGACGTGCCCGCCGCCGACGATCAGGTCGCCTCCGGCCGTGTAGATCGCACAGGAACAGTCCTTGCCGTCGGAGACGATCGGACTGATGGCCGTCCGGACGATCGTCCGGGCGCCATCGTCCGCCATCGCTTCGAGCTTCGCGCGGAGTACTTCCACCGTGATGGGATCAATCATCGCCTGCTCCATCCTTCCCGCCGCTTCCTTCCGGCCCCTTCGTTCATGTCTCCACTTCCGCCGGCGCCACGGTTTCGACGGTCCGATTGGCACGGACGACGGTGCTAAGCGCCGGTGGCGTCCAGATCGTCGTGTCCGAAACATCTATGAGCGCGGGCCCCGGG
>VXNE01000552.1 GCA_009840715.1 Gammaproteobacteria bacterium | reverse complement strand
GCTTGCCGCTCTGGAGGAACACCCGGAGGGGCTTCCGGGGCGTCGACCGGATGAGATACGGGTAGTTGTGGCCGCCCCGGATGTTGACGAAGGATCCCACGTGGGAGAGTACGCGCCCGAACGCGGACGGGTCGTGCCAAGCCGCGTTGAACGCGCAGATGCCGCCGCTCGATATGCCGCAGATCAGGCGCCTGGACGGATCGAGCGCGAACTGCACTCCGGCCTCCGACGCCGCGAACGGGAGTAGGTCGTCGATGAGGAACCGGCCGTAGGTGGGCGTTACGCTGTCGTACTCGAAGCTACGGTTCAGCATGGCCTCGTCGTCGGTCATCCCTTCGCGTCTGCCGGGCATGACGAATACCGCGACCGTCGGTGGCAGCTCGCCCGCGTGGATGAGCGAGTCGAGCACCGCAGTGGCCCGAACCGGACCGGCCGCGTCGAGATACGTCTGACCGTCCTGAAACACCATCAGGGACGGGGCCTTCGACGACTCGAGCCGCGCCGGCGTATAGACCCACACGTCCCGGACCGTCCCGGCATAGACTCGCGTCTCCTCCCAGCCGGGGAACTCGCGCACCGTGCCGCGCGGCACGTCCGGCCCGGGATAGGCCTCCGGACAGGGGTGGTACTGCCGGTCCTCCGGCACGTTCAGGGCCTCGAGGAGTTCCATGTTGGAGCGCCCGTTCACCTGAACTGCCATGCCCCGGCCCAGGAAGGACTTGTCGAGCCCCAACCGCAGGTAGTCCTCGACCTCCATCGCGGCCATCGGCACACCCACGGCCGCCAGCGCGGCCAGGACGCGCCGCCTCGTCATCTCGTTCGTCACTTCGGTCTCCTTTCGGCCAAGGGGCGCTCAGTCGATTTCCGGATGCGCGTCGAATCCCGCCGCCGCTTCGAACGCGCTGCCCATGCGGACCAGCGCCGCTTCTTCGAGGCGCGGTCCGACGAGCTGGAACGCCCGGGGTACGCCGTCGCCGTCGAGACCGACCGGCAGCGTGATGGTTGGATGGCCCGAGTAGTCGAAGGGCGCCGTGAACTGGATGAACGGAGCCATCCCCTCCTCCGGGACCCGCGTGCCGAAATCCGTGAGCGGCGGCGGCGAGATCATGCAGGGCGCGGCGATGGCCTGAACTTCAGAGAACGTCGCATCCAGCTCCGCCCGGAAGCGCTCTCGCGCCCGCTCGAGGCGCGCGTAGTCCGTGGCGCTCGCCGCCTGCCCGAACTTGAGCAGCCGCGCCAGGTCGGGGCCGTATTCGTCCTCACGCGACGGCCAGGTCGCGGCGTGGGCGAGCGCGCACTCGACGCCGCACGTGATCGCCCAGCCCTGCACGAGATCCGCGCAGTCGGGCATGCGCACGTCGACCACGCGGGCGCCTGCTGCCAGGAGCACACGCAGGGCGTCTTCAACGACTTCGACCGTCTCCGGCGCCACGCCGGCGCTGATGTAGTCCCGGTCCACGCCGACGGCGAAGCCCGCCAGTCCGCCGCCGGTCTCGGCGACATAGTTGGGTACCGCCGCCGGGAGCGATGTCGGGTCCTTCGGGTCCTGCCCCGCCATGACGCCGAGCATGCGCGCCGCGTCCTCGACGGTGCGCGTCATCGGCCCGATGTGATCGAGCGATTCGGCCAGGGGGAACGCGCCGTGGCGGCTGACGCGCCCGTAGGTGGGCTTGATCCCGACCAGGCCACAGCACGCCGATGGGAAGCGAATGCTGCCACCGGTATCGGACCCGAGCGCGCCGTAAGCCAGCCCGGCCGCAACCGACACGCCGGAACCCGAGGACGACACTCCCGTCCAACGCTCGGACGCCCAGGGATTCACCGGCGGCTCGACGTCCGGATGATGGTTCGAGAATGCGCCTTCAGTAAGCTTGACCTTGCCGAGGACCACGGCTCCCGCGGCTTTCAGCCGCGCTACCACGGTCGCATCCTCGTCCGGCACCCAGTCGGCCAGCACGCGGGTGCCGCAGGTCGTGACGATCCCGTCCGTCCAGAGCAGGTCCTTCAGCGCGATGGGGACGCCGTGCAACGCCCCGAGCGGCTCGCCGTTCGCGCGCCGGGCGTCGAGGGCGGCGGCACGGGCCAGCGCATCCTCGGCGGTAACGGTGACGTAGGACCTGAGCGAAGGGTCGAGGCGCTCGATGCGTGCGAGCATCGCCTCCGTGACGGCAACGGCCGAGAACTCGCCGCTCTTCAGGCGCCGGCAGACGTCCGAGAGCGACAGATAGTGCAGCGGAACGTCCACGGCGGCACCGCTTAGCCCGCGGCGACGTCCACGTCCTCCCTGGCGCCTTCCGCTGCGTCGAAGATCTTGCCCGGGTTCAGGATGCCCCGCGGATCGAGCGCCCGCTTCAGCGTGCGCATGAGCGCCACCTCGTCCGCCGTGCGCGAGACCGACAGCCAGGCCTTCTTGTCGAGCCCGACGCCGTGCTCCGCCGAAACCGACCCGCCGATCCCCGCGAGCGGCGCGTAGACGGCGCGGTCCACGCCCTTCTTCGCGGAGTTGTCGCTCCCGGCCGAAATGCCGAAGTGCAGGTTGCCGTCGCCGAGATGCCCGAACGCGAAGTTGCGGTACGTGCCGAAAGTCTCGGCCAGCCCCCGGTTCACGTCCTCCACGTAGGCTTCCATCCTCGGGATCGGCAGGCTGACGTCGTAGATGAAGATCGGCGGGAAGCGGTTGATCTGCTCCACGTCGTCGCGCATCGCCCACAGTTCCAGTCGTTGCGCTTCGCTCTGGGCGATCACCGCGTCCGTCACCAGGCCCGCTTCGTAGGCGTCCTCAAGCGCCGCCTCGGCCCGCGCCTTGTCCGTCTGATCGTCGCCGCCCATGGCCTCGATGAGCACGTAGTAGGGCGAGTCCTGCGCCAAGGGCGGACGCTGCTTCGCCGGCGGCGTGCTGACGAGGCGGTAGAAGTTGTTCCACAGCACTTCAAAGGCGGACAGCGCGCCACCGAGCCGCGCGTCCATGAGCTTGAGCAGCTCCGGGAGCTTGTCGAACTCGTCGACGGCCACGAACAGCGTCTCCTGGCTGCGCGGCTTCTCGCGCAGACGCAGGACCGCGCGCGTCACCACCCCGAGGCTGCCTTCCGTGCCGATGAAGAGCTGCTTCAGGTCGTAGCCGGCGTTGTTCTTGATCATCTCGTTCATCGACGAGACCACCGTGCCGTCCGCGAGCACGGCTTCGAGACCCAGCACCATGTCGCGGGTCATGCCATAGCGAATGACGCGGTTGCCGCCGGCATTGGTGGAGATGTTGCCGCCGATGGTGCAGCTTCCCCGTCCGCCGAGATCAAGGGGGTACATGAGGCCGTGCTCGTCGGCGCACTCCTGGACGGCTTGCAGGACGGTCCCCGCCTGCACGGTCATCGTGCGGTTGACGCGGTCCACGCCCTCGATCCGGTTCATACGTTCCAGTGACAGGATGACGTCGCCGCGCTCGGTGAGAGCGCTCCCCACCAGGCCCGTCAGGCCGCCGTGGGCGACCACCGGCTGTCCCGTTTCATGGCACGCGGCCAGCACGGCACTCACTTCCGCCGTCGTCTTCGGACGCACCATGGTCTGGGCCTCGATGGACTCCGACATCCAGATGCCGGCCGCGCGACTCGTCACATCGGTACCGGTCAGCACGCCGCCCGGACCGGTGATTTCCGAAAGCGTCTGCAGCAGATCCGCCATGCCCCGCCCCCTGGACCGCGTTGCTTCGGATGGTAGCACGCAGGCGATCAGCCACCGGCCGTACACGCTGGGCTACTCTTGGCGTGACCGCCACGGTCAGGAGAGCCGAAATGTCGGACGAAGCAGTGATCTACGAGGTCTCGGAAGGGGTCGCAACCCTCACGCTGAACCGTCCCGAGCGGATGAACGCGTGGAACGCGAGCCTCGATCAGGCCATGTCGGCGTCGCTCGCCGCGGCGCGCGACGACGACGCGGTACGCGCGATCATCGTCACCGGCGCCGGGCGTGCGTTCTGCGCGGGGGCCGATCTCGGGGGCGGCGCCGACACCTTCGCCGGCCGGGAGGACAGCGACGCCGGAAGCAACTTCGCGCAACTATGGCCGTACGAAGTGCCGAAACCCGTTATCGCGGCGATCAACGGTCCGGCGGTCGGCATCGGCATGACCTACCCCATGCTGTGCGACGTGCGCATCGCGGCGGAGACCGCCAAGCTCGGCTTCGTCTTCACCCGCCGGGGCATGATGCCGGAGCTGGCCGCGCACACGATCGTGCAGCGCGTGGCCGGGTTCTCGAATGCGGCGCACCTCCTGATGTCCGGGCGCATCGTCACCGGCGCGGAAGCGGCCGAACTCGGGATCGTGAGCAAGGCGGTACCGAAGGAGACGTTGCTGGATACCGCGCGCGCCATGGCGTCCGAGTACCGGTACGCGGCGCCGGTTTCGGTCGCGGTGACAAAGCGGCTCCTCTGGGAGGGCATGCACACCGGGGTCTCGGCCATGAGGGACCGCGAAGACGAGGTCTTCTCCTGGATCGGCAACCAGGCGGACGCCCGGGAAGGCGTCCTGTCGTTCCTCGAGAAGCGGGACCCCGATTGGAAGCTCTCCGCCGCGCGCGACCTGCCGGAAGGGTTCGCGTAGAAGGCGACCCGACTTCCGCGTTGCCGTCCCCGCGCCGCTCGCAGTACGCTCTTGCGCGATCCACGAACCACGAGGGCACCCATGAGCCAGGCACACTTCGGCGTCACCGTCCCCCAGATCAAGCGGCCCTGGGTCGCGGCCGCGCAGGCCGCGCGCGCCTTCGAGGACATGGGGTACGACTCCCTCTGGGTCTGCGATCACCTGTACGGTCCGCAGTCCCCCCAACTGCCGATCCTCGAGGCGTGGTCCATGGTCTCGGCACTCGCCGCGATCACGGAACGCGTCGAGATCGGGACGCTTGTGACCCCGGCCGGGATGCGCAACCCGGCACAGCTCGGCAAGGTGATCGCGACTGCGGACAACATCGCCGGCGGGCGCGTCATCGCCGGGCTCGGCGGCGGCTGGATGCCGCGCGAGTTCACCGACTTCGGCATGCCGTTCCGGTCCACTGGCGAACGCCTGGTCCAGTTGCGGGAGACCGTGGAACTGCTGAAGCGCATGTGGGGAGAGGAGGACGAGGTGTCCTACGACGGCCGGTTCGTCCAGGCGGAGAACGTCGTGTGCCAGCCGAAACCCGCGCGCCGCATCCCGATCCTGATCGGCGGCGCCGGCGAACGCGTCACGCTCAAGCTGACCGCGCAGCACGCGGACATGTGGAACAACCTGGCGGGACACCAGGCGAACCTGGGTCACAAGGTCGAAGTCCTGAAGCGGCACTGCGACGCCGTCGGCCGCGACCTCTCGGAGATCGTCGTCAGCCAGCAGTGCCTGGTCACGATCGCCGAAGACGAGGCGAGCGCCGGCCCGATGGCGGACCGGGCGCAGAAGATCTTCGGCGGCCACATGGGCGACCCCAAGGGACCCATCGCCCTCACCGGGACCGTACAGCAGTGCGTCGACGCGATCGGCAAGCACATCGACCTCGGCTGTACGATGTTCGTGATGGAGTTCTTCGGGCGCGACACGATGGCGCCAGCGCAGCTCTTCGCCGAAGAGGTCGCACCGCACTTCCGCGCGGCGTAAGCCGCCGTCGTTACGCCACGTTCCGGTACAGGTCCAGAAAGTTCCGCGCGAAGAACCGGTCGAGCGTGCCCTCGTCCATGCCTTCCAGCGACCGGCTGAAGCGGCCCAGCGGGTCGCGACCGCCTTCGGCGTGCGGGTAGTCCGAAGAGAAGAGATACAGCTCCGCCGCCGACTCCTCGATGAGCCGTCCGGCGTTCTCGAACGCGTACGGCGTGAAGCGCAACTGCTCGCGCGCCTGTTCGGACGGCTTGCGCTCCATCTCGCCCAGATGCGGCTCGGCGCGCACCCAGATGTCGACGGCGTGGTCGAGACGCCGCAGGGTATCCGGGACCCATCCGGCGCCGAGTTCGATGACCCCTCCGCGCAGCTCCGGAAACTGTTCGAGGACGCCGTCCAGGATCAGCACCGAGATGAAGCGCTGCGCCGAGTGGAACACGACGGAGAGGTCCTTCGAGCCCATCACTTCCGCCCGCCCGCGGGCGCTCTGCCGCTCGGAGTGACCGTCGTTCATCCACTCGTCGTCGATGTACAGCGGGCTGGAGCCCACATGCAGCAGGAATGGCACGCGGCGTTCCGCGAGGGTCGCCCAGATCGCCTCGTGGTCCGGGTGGCCCGGCGACCTGCCGCCCGGCGCGTCCGATGCGATCCAGATTGCCTGCAGCCCGAGTTCGAGCGCCGCGTCGATCTCGCCGAGGGCGCGCCGGGGATCCGTGAGCGGGACCATGGCCACGCCCATCAGCCGGGGCTCCCCGTCGCAGAACTCGGCCATCGCCCGGTTGTGGGCACCGGCCGCCGCGTAGGCGACATCCAGGTCCGGCTCGCCGAAGATGCGTCGGCCGCAGAACGAGGAGAACACGACCTGCCGCTCGAACCCGAGCAGCGTCAACGCCGTGCCGCGCTCCGCCGTGTTGAACGCGCCCAGGGCGTCGTGCCACTTGGGTCCCCGGGTCAGGTCGTCTCCCAGTGCGGTGAGCTTCTCCACCACTTCCGGGGCGTGACCGAGACGCCCGCTGTACTCCCGCATCCGGATTCCGTCGGCCACGATACGGACTTCGCCGATCCTCGGGATGCGGTCCCGCATCGCACCGGACGCGTGCCGGGTCAGGAAGTCCGGCAGCTCCATGAGGTGGCTATCGGCGTCCAGGATGCGACGGCCCCCGGCGTAGGTCATGGCGCGTTCCCGGCCGCGTCGCTCTCCCGCACGATCGAGATCCAGCGTTCCGTGCTGATGAAGCCCGAACCCCATTCCTCCCAACGCCCGAACCCGTCGCGTTCGAGGGCGTCGATGGTGTCGTTGACAACGGCCTCCCGGACCATGGCCTGGCTCTCGCGGATCACGGAGATCGACTCCTTGAGAGCGTCGACTCCCGCCAGCGGGCCGTGCCCGGGAATGACGCGAGTGTCCGCCGGGATCATCTCGAGGACCGTCTCCAAGTTCGCCAGGAACCCGTCGACGGAACCGCCGCTCGGCACGTCCACGTACGGGAACCGGCCGTGGAAAAGGTGGTCGCCCATGTGGATGACGCCCGCGTTGCGGAACCACACGACCGAGTCACCGTCCGTGTGCCCCCGGGGCAGGTGGATGACGTCGATGCGGTCGCCGTTGAAGTAGAGCCGGATCCGGTCGTCGAAGGTGACCACCGGGAGGCCCGCTGGCGCCATGTCGCCGGCCACCAGCCGCACGCGCACGTTCTCGTGGGCGACGACGACCCCGGTCGCTCCGAAGATCGGGTTCCCCCCGGTGTGATCGCCGTGATAGTGCGTGTTCAGGACGTACGCGGGCGCGCCGCCGCCCAGCGACTCGATCGCGGCCGAGATCCGGCCGGCGAGGGGCGCGAACTGGTCGTCCACGATCAGCACGCCGTCCGGGCCGACGCTGACGCCGATGTTCCCGCCGGTGCCCTCCAGCATGTGCACGGCCCCGGCGACGTGGGTGGCCGTGATCTCGACACTGGCAAACCGGTCATCGGGTTGCGCACCCGCGAACCATGCTGCGGCGATGAGGGCGCCGCCCAGTACCGTGGTGAGTACCTTGCTCATGCGCGCCTCCAAGACGTGCGAGCACCGAACCCGCCGGATTGTAGCAATGGGGCTCAGGCGAGAGTCTCGGCGCCCTCGAACGCGCTCACGTCGGGCCGGGTCGCGAAACGCAGCCGCGACAGCGTGACCTCCGCCTGGGCTCCATAGGCGACGACGGGGTAAGTCGGCTCGAGGCGCGGCTGCCCCCACGCCCCGGCATCCAACGCTTCGAGCACGGGGGTGTAGCGCTCGGTGCGCGTCACCTCGAAAGTCGAGTCGAACTGCACGAGCCTGAGCCCCGCCGGCGTGCGCGCCGCGTGCATGGCGCCGAAGAACTGGATGTCGTTCGGGCGCAGGGGTTCCGGATCGTCGGCGCGCACCGCGAGCACGGTCTCGCCGTCGATGGCCACCTCCACGCCGGCCGCGTCGTAGTACCGCTCCACCGTCACCTGCCCGGTGCGCGCGCGCAACCCCCAGTGATCCGAAAGCGCCCCGCCGGCGGCGGCGTTGTCGATGACTGCACCCACGAGGAACCCGCGCGGCCGCGCCCCGCTGCGGGAGGACAGGCGCAACTGCGCGAGCCGGAATGCGCCCCACGGCGATTCCGGCACCGCCCAGGCGACGATCATCTCCATCGGAGGCCCGGGGGGGGGGGGGGGGGGGGCGGGGGGGAG
>VXNE01000233.1:5435-8319 GCA_009840715.1 Gammaproteobacteria bacterium | reverse complement strand
CCGCGTAAGATCGTCGGCAGCGTCAGATTTGTATAACCGACCGGGCCGTAGACGACCAGCGTCGGCCGGCCGAGCGCGGCCGCCAGGTGCGAAAGGCCAGTATCGACGCCCACCACCGCGGACGCCTCGCCGAGCATCGGGATGACCTCCCCCAACGGCAGGGGAAGCGCGACCCTCGCACCCTCCACGCGCGCCGCGACCGCCTCCGCCCGCACGCGCTCCGCTTCGGTCAGCCAGGGCAACACCGGCGTCATCCCGGCGGCGACCGCGCGCGCCGCGATCGCGGTCCAGAAACGGTCGGGCCAGTGCTTGGTGTCCCAGGTGGTCCCATGGACAAGAACGCAGGTGTTCTTCGTCTGGCCGCCATGTTCGAGGCCGAACGCCGGCTCCCCAACCGGGCACTCGTATCCCAGCGCCGCCGCGAAGAGCGCGCGCATCCGGTCCACCGCGTGGTCCGTCCGCGACACCGGGATGCGGCGCGTGTACAGCGCGGCAGCCGCCGACTCCCGCGCGCTCGCGCGATCGAAACCGGCATAGTCCCCGGACCGCGACCAGCGTCCCACGACGGCGCTCTTCAAAAGGCCCTGCGCATCGAGCGCGAGACCGTAGCGCTCCCGCCGCAGCGCGCGCCGAAACGCGCGGGCCTCGCCGAGGCTTCGGAGGACGGACCCGCGCCAGCGGCGCAACGCCGCCGGGATCACGCGCCGCACGCCCCGATGCAGCCCCGGGGCCGATGCGAAACCCTCCTCGATCACCCAGTCGAAGGTGATGCCCTGGCGGGTCGCGTCCTCCACCGCCGGCAGCGTGTGCACGATGTCGCCGAGGGACGACAGCTTGATCAGTAGGACATGCACGCGGCGATCTCCCCGAGTACCCGGGCCGGCGGCAGGTCGACCAGGCAACGCAGGTGGCCGAGCGGACACGTGCGCTGGAAGCACGGACTGCATGGTTGCGGTTCCCGCAGGATGACGGCGCGGTCGCCCAGCGGCGGCGTGAAGTCCGGCGACGTCGACCCGAACAGGGCGATCACGGGCCGGCCGAGCGCCGCCGCCACGTGCATCAGGCCCGAGTCGTTGGCCACCACGCAGGCCGCCGCCGAGAGCAGGTCTATCGCGGTGACGAGGTCGGTGCGTCCCGCGAGGCCCACCGCCCCGGGGACGCGTGCGGCGATGTCGTCGCAGAGCGGCTGCTCCTCCGCGCTGCCGAAGAGCCACACCGCCTTGCCGTCTTGGACGCACGCGCCGGCCACCTCCGCGAAGTGCCCGACCGGCCAGCGCTTGGCGGGACCGAACGCCGCCCCGGGACACAGGGCGACGACCGGCCGTGCGTCTCCAAGCCGGAGTCTCTCACGGGTTAATGCGAGGCTTCGGGCGTCCGCCCGTAACTCCGGCGTGGGGCACGGGCCTCCTGCGAGCGCCGCGTAACGCTCGACGAGGCGCGGATATCGCCCCGGGTCGAGGCGCCTGGCATCGTTCAGCACCCCGTAACGATGCTCACCGAGCCAGCCCGTCCGGCGGGGCACGCGGGCAAACCAGGGCGCCAGGGCGGATTTGAAGGTGTTGGGGAGCACGAAGGCCTGCTCGAAGCGGTGCGCGCGCAGCGACCGCCCGACCCGCCGACGTTCCGCCAGCCCGAGCCGTCCATGCGGGACGTTGAGCCGGTGCACGGCGTCCACCCCAGGCATGCGTTCCGCCACGGGGGCCGTCGCGGGCGGCGCGAGCATGTGGACGGTGGCGCCCGCAGCCGCGAGTGTCGCGACGAGGGGTTGCGCCAGGACCATGTCGCCGACCCAGGCCGGCCCGACCACGAGCGTGTTCATGGAAACCGGGAACCGGCCCCCGGGCGGCGCTACCGGACGGGCGTGTGCCACTCCGGGTGCGCCTCCCGCCGGCCGCGCACCTGGTCGAAGTAGCGCGACTGCAGTCGCTCCGTGACCGCGCCTCGCCGCCCGTCGCCGATGCGGCGCCCGTCCAGTTCGCTGATCGGCAACACCTCGGCGGCGGTACCGGTGAAGAAGGCCTCGTCGGCGACGTAGACCTCGTCGCGGGTGATGCGGCGCTCGACGACTTCGTATTCGAGTTCCCGCGCGAACACGAGGATCGTGTCGCGGGTGATTCCCGGCAGGCAGGAGGTCAGCTCCGGGGTGTGGATGACGCCGTCCCGCACGACGAACAGGTTCTCGCCGCTGCCCTCGGCCACGTATCCCTCGTTGTCGAGCAGCAGCGCCTCGTCGCATCCCGCGTCGAGCGCCTCCCGCAGGGCGAGTATCGAGTTGATGTAGTTGCCGTTCGCCTTCGCCTTGCACATCGTGATGTTCACGTGGTGGCGCGTATAGGACGACGTGCGCACGCGGATACCGCGTTCGCGCGCCTCCGGGTCCATGTAGTCGGGCCACGGCCAGCAGGCGATCGAGACGTTCACCGACAGCGCTTCCGCGCGCAGTCCCATCGCTTCCGACCCCAGGTACACGACCGGGCGCACATAGCCTTCGTCGAGCCCGTTGGCGGCCAGCACCTCGCACTGGGCGGCGTTCAGGTCTTCCCGTGTGTAGGGGATCGCAATGCCCAGGATGTGGGCGGAATCGAAGAGCCGGTCCGTGTGTTCGCGCAGCCGGAAGACGCTCGGACCGCTCGGCGTGGCATACGCGCGCACACCCTCGAAGACCCCCATGCCGTAGTGCAGCGTGTGGGTGAGCACATGGACGCGGGCGTCCCGCCAGTCGACGAGCCCGCCGTTCATCCAGATGTAGCCGTCGCGTTCGGCGAATGTTGGTTCAGCCACCATGCCGCAATTGTACTGTCTCTTGGGGGGGGGGGGGCCCGGCCGCCCCCCCCCGCGGGGGGGGGAAAAAACCCCCCCGCCGCCGCGAAGCGACCACCCACAC
>VXNE01000233.1:0-5425 GCA_009840715.1 Gammaproteobacteria bacterium | reverse complement strand
TCCTTCAAGCAGATGCCGTTGCGTTCGTTTTTTGTTGCTGCCGCCACCAGGATCTATTCGCCCCCGCCCTCCGGGGGGGGCCCCCCCCCGCGCTCCCCGGCTGAGGGCTCTCATATCGCCTCCGGGCCGAGGAATCGCTCCCACGTCCCCCGGATGGTCTCGCGGTAGCGGTCGAGCACGTCGGTCGCGCGCGCCGCGTCGGGCAGGTCGAGTACCGAGCGGTGCTGCTCGGAACGCAGTCCCAGGTACGCATCGGTCAGTGCCGCGGCCTCGTCCCGGTCGAGGAGTCCCACGCCGGCGGCTGTGTCCAGAATGCGCACGTTGTCGGTAAACGCGCATAACTCCTGGTGTTCGTGGGCGTTGGCCAGGACCAGGTACTGCACGAGGAACTCGACGTCGACGATGCCTCCCGCGTCCCGCTTCAGGTCGACGTCCTCCTTCGACGCCTCCACGATCCGGGCGCGCATCGAGACGATGTCGTCCCGCAGCTTCGCCCGGTCGCGCACCCGCGTGAGCGCCGCCACGCGCGTGGCGTCGAACCGTTCTCCGAGGGCCGGGTCGCCGGCCACCACCCGCGCCCGCACGATGGCCTGGTTCTCCCACGTCCACGCCTGTTCGTGCTGATAGCGGTCGAACCCGTCGATCGCGCTGACCATGGGCCCCGCCCGGCCGGACGGGCGCAGCCGCATGTCCACCTCGTAGAGCTGGCCCCGGGCGGTCATCACGGTGAGCGCGTGCAGGAAGCGGCGCACGAGGCGGTGCAGTTCCCGCTGGCGCGTGGACGGGAAGTCGTGCAGGAAGACGAGATCGAGGTCTGACCCCGGGCCGAGTTCGAGACCGCCCAGTTTCCCGTAGCCGATCACCGCGAAGTCGCCGAGTTCCTGGGTCCCGAAGGTCTCCCGCCAGGCGTAGGCGAGGGTGCGGTCGAGCAGCGCCTCGGCGAGGAACGTCAGGTAGTCGCTGACGCGCATGAGCGGCAGCCGACCCGCCATCTCCGCAGCGGCGGCCCGGAAAGCGTGCGCCTGCTTGAACTCCCGCAGGGCGTCCAGCACGCGCTCCGCATCGTTCGGTCCCGCCAGGGCGATCGACCAGTCGATGTCCCAGGAGAGGTCCTCCCGGGCCGGTACGCCGCTGACTTCCTGGCCGGTCAGCAGTTCGTCGAACAGCACGGGATGCTGCGCGACCTCGTTCGCGATCCACTTGCTCCGGGACGCGAGGTCGATCAGCGCATTGAGCGCCGGCGGGTTCTCGATCAGCAGCAGGAGGTACGCCGAGCGGCGCAGTACCGCCTCGAGGACGGGCACCAGGCGGGAGAGGCCATGTTCCAGCGGCTCCGGCCGACCCTCCAGGCGCTCTATCAGCAGGGGCATCAGCCGGTCGAGGCGTTCCCGGCCGTCGCCGGACACGCTCGCCTTGTCGCGCGCGCGCCGGAGCCGGTCGAGCCAGTGCGCCACCTCTGGAGCCGCCTCTTCGTCGCCGTCCCAGAGCCCGGACGAACGCTGGTCCGCCTCTGTCTCGGGCAGGGCGATCGCCTCCTCGAAACAGCCCGCCACGAACCCGCGGTGTCCGTCGAGCTCGGTCAGGAACGACTCGTAGTCCGCCGCGCCCATCATCCAGGCAACGCGCGCCTGGTCCAGGTCCCCATCCGGCAGCGAGTGCGTCTGTCGGTCCGCGATCGCCTGCACGCTGTGCTCCACGTTGCGCAGGTAGACGTAGGAGTCGGTCAGGCGCGCCGCGGTCGCGGCATCGATCATGTCGAACCGGGCCATGGCGTCCAGTGCCCGGCGGACTCGGGGCTCCCGCAGTTCGAGTCGCCGCCCGCCCCAGATGAGCTGCTGCACCTGGGCCATGAACTCGATCTCGCGAATCCCGCCCGAGCCGAGCTTGACGTTCTTGCGCACCGCCGCCCCGCGCCGCTCCCGGTCGATCCGGTCCTTCATCGACCGCAGCGCGCTCAGGGCGCCGAAGTCCAGGTATCTCCGGTAGACGAACGGCTGCAACGCCACGAGAAGTTCCTCGCCGGCCTCGAGGTCCCCGGCGCAGGGCCGCATCTTGACCAGCGCATAGCGTTCCCAGTCCCGCCCCTGGTCCGCGTAGTACGACTCCAGGGCGTCGAAGGAGCAGACCAGCGGGCCGCTACCGCCGTAAGGGCGCAGGCGGGTGTCCACCCGGAACGCGAAACCCTGCCCGGTGGGCGTATCCAACGCTCCGACGAGGCCTTGGGCCACCTGCACGAAGAACTGCTGGTTGCTCCGCCCCGAGGACATGCGGCCGGTCTCGCGGTACGCGAACTGGAGGTCCACGTCGCTCGACAGGTTGAGTTCGCCGGCGCCGAGTTTCCCGAGCCCCAGCACGACCAGGCGCTGCGGTGCCCCGCTCGTCTCGCCCACGGGCTCTCCGTAGCGCTCCACCGCCCATCCGTGCACGCGGTCGAGGGCCACGTCGATGAACACGTCCGCCATGTCCGTGCAGCAGCCGGTCGTCTCGTCGAGTTCGGCGACCCCGAGGACATGCCGCCAGACCACACCCACCATCATCCGGTGCCGCGCGAGGCGCAGCGGGTCCAGCAACTCGTCCATCCGGCCCGCCCCGGCCACCGCGCTCTCGAGCGTGGCCCGGATCTCCGCCCGCGTGGGGCGGCGACGCCACGCGCCGCTCGCGGCGAAGTCGCGGAACCATTCGCCATCGAGCTGGGCACGGGTGGCGACGAAGTCGCTCACGGCACACGCCGCCAACGTCGCCGGATCGGTCGACAGGCCCAGGGTCTCGAGCATGCGCAGTCGCGGCTCGGCCAGGCTCGGCGGCGGTCCGCGATCGGCGAGTCCGTCCATCTGGTGGATTCCACGGTGCGGCGTTGGGGAAGAGACAGTCTGTCGGACATGCCCACCGGGCGGCAAGCGGTGCGGCTGGCCCCCGGCATCCGAGCCCGTTGAACGGCCGCCGCGAATCGGGGGAGAATCCTTGGCCCGCCACCGCCCGTGCGCGCCCCAAGCCATGAGACTGCCCGACACCAGGGAAATGTTCCGCACGCTCGTCGGCGAGCCTTCGGTGAGCTGCAACGAACCGTCCCGCGACCAGAGCAACCTCGCCGTCATCGACCACCTCGCGAACTGGCTCGCCGGTCTCGGTTTCAGCGTCGAGGTGCTGCCCCTGCCAAGCGACCCGCGCAAGGCCAACCTGATCGCGACGAAGGGCGCTGCCCCCCATCGCGAAGAGACCGTCCCGCAGGGTCTCGTGCTCTCGGGACACACGGACACCGTACCTTGCGACGAGGCGCTCTGGAGCCACGATCCGTTCACCCTGACCGAGGCGGACGGACGGCTCTACGGCCTCGGCACCTGCGACATGAAGGGCTTCTTCCCCCTTGCCCTGAACGCCGCCGCCCGTTTCGCCGACCGAACCCTCGCCCATCCGCTCACCCTGCTCGCCACCTCCGACGAGGAGTCCTCCATGGCCGGCGCGCGCTACCTGGAGTCCATCGGCCGGCCCCTCGCCCGCGCGGCCGTGATCGGCGAACCCACGGGCTTGCAGCCGGTGCACGCGCACAAGGGCATCATGCTGGTGACCATCACCCTCACCGGGCGATCGGGCCACTCGTCCAACCCGGCCCGGGGCAACAGCGCCCTCGACGCCATGCACGGGGTGATGGGCGAACTCATCGCTTTTCGGCGGGAGCTGGCGGACGTCTACACGAACCCGGCGTTCGAGGTGGCGGTACCCACCCTCAACCTCGGTTGTCTGCACGCCGGCGACAGCCCGAACCGCATCTGCGAGACCGCCCGGCTACAGATCGACCTGCGCTCCCTCCCCGGCATGGACCACGACCGGATCTGCGCCGACATGACCGGCCGCCTGGAAGCCGTCTCGGCCCGCCACGGCACGGCGATCGAGGTGTCGCGTCTCTCTCCGAGCCTGCCGCCGTACGAGACCCCGCGCGACGGCGAACTGATCGGCCACCTCGAGCAACTGTCCGGGAAGAGCGCCGGGACCGTGGCCTTCGGCACCGAAGCACCGTTCCTGCGCGCCCTCGGCATGGAGACGGCGGTGTTCGGCCCCGGCTCCATCGACCAGGCCCATCAGCCGGACGAGTATCTCGACACGGCGTTCATCGAACCGGCCACGGACGCGCTGTCCGCACTGATCGAGAGGTACTGCTGCCGGGCTGATTAACGCTTGGCCCGCCCCTCAGGGACCGTCCAACCCGAGTCCCGCCGCACGCTCCGTCCTGCGTTCGACCGCCGCCGCCACGGCCGCCGCGTCTCCGTACACCGTGACCTTCCGCCGCGCCCGCGTCGCCGCCGTGTAGAACAGTTCCCGCGTCAACACCCGCGAGTCCGCCGGGCCGGGCACGAACGCGACTTCGTCGTATTCGGAACCCTGGGCGCGGTGCACCGTCAACGCGAAGAAGCTCTGGTGCTCCGGCAGCCGCGCCGGCGCCACTTCGAAGCGTCCGTCCGGGCCGCCGACTTCCGGAAACCACACGCGCGTCACGGCCTCCCCGTGGGCCCCCTCCCTGCACAGCACGACGCCCGTGTCGCCGTTGGACAGACCGGTGAGCGGGTCGTTGCGGGTAACGATGATGGGTCGCCCTGCGTAAAAGGCCTCGCCCTTCCGGACGATTCCCGCAGCGCGTAGCCGGTCTTCCACCAACCGATTGAACCGCTCGGCCCCGAACGGACCGGTGCGATGCGCGCATAGCACGCGGGCCCCCGGGAAGGGCGCCGCTGAGGCTCCGCGGGCGCGCAGGGCGCGGATGCCGGGCACGACCTCCGTGTCCGCGTATGCCGCAGCCAGGCGCCCGAAGGCTTCCGCGCCCGGCAAGGCGCGCAACTCGGTGGCCGGGTCCGCGGTGTCCCGCAACGCCGCGAGGGCGGCGGGAGCGTTGCCTTGAACGATCGCGGCGGCGAGGCGCCCGATGCCCCCTTTGGCATCGAATCGATAGCTCTCCGTCAGTACGACCACGCATGGCTCAAGAGGGGAGTCCTTGCGCCGCGCCGCGGCGCAGAGATCGCCAAGCACCGCGCCCGGTTGCACGGAAGCCAGTTGATCCGCGTCGCCGAGCACGATCAAGCGGGCACCTTCCGGCAGTTCCCGCAGCAGCCGCGCCATCAGCGTCAGGTCGACCATGGACGCCTCGTCCAGTACCAGGGCGTCGAACGGCGCCGCTGCCGATTCCCAGCGCATGCGCGACAGCAGTCGATGCACGGTGCTTGCCCGCACGGCAAAGTCGTCGAGGGCCGGAACGACCGCTGCCAGCTCCGCCATCTGGGCGCCGACCGCTTCCTGGAGACGCGCCGCCGCCTTGCCCGTCGGGGCGGCGAGCCGCACGCCGTCGGGCCGGGCCAGACCCGTGCCGACGAGGAGCGCGATCAATCGTGCCGCCAGCGTGGTCTTGCCCGTGCCGGGACCCCCGGTGACCACGCAC
>VXNE01000509.1:7637-8398 GCA_009840715.1 Gammaproteobacteria bacterium | reverse complement strand
CCCGCCAGGTCCAGCCCGACCGGCGGCGTCCATGGGTTCGGCCAGATGGACAGCTTCTGGCGGCAGACGGTCGTCGACGGCGAACCCCAGGTGCTCGGTCTCTACTTCGTGGGCGACAGTTGTCTGCGCAGCAATCCGAAGTTCGGGCGGGGCTGCACCTGGTCCACCGTCGCCTGCCCACATGCTGGCCGACCTGCTTGCCGCCGACCTGCCGGCGGAGGAGTGCATCCGGCGCTACGAAGACGGACTGGAAGCCGAGTTCCGCCGGGACTGGCTCACCATGCGGCAAATCGACGCCGCCACCGAAACCACGTTCGAGATAGCCAGCGGGCGGCGCCAGGCAACGCCGACCGACCGCCTCTCGATGAAGCTCTCCGCGCTGGTCAACGAAGCCACGGCGAGCGAACCGGAGCTCTTTCGCGAAGTCTGCACCGGGTACCACGGCCTGCAGGGCATGAGCGACTGGATGCGCAAGCCCCGCATCTAGCTGAACCTGCTGCGCGCATGGCTCACGTCGGGCCGCTACGCGCGGCAACGCCTCCTGCCGCGCGGCAGGCCGAGCCGCGGCGAACTGGCCAACATCCCTGTGAGTGACGGCTCGCCCGCGCGAGCGTTACCTAGCGAGGTCTTAAGCGCCAACGGCTAACCCGCGATCATGCGGGCGGCAGCATCGACGTGCTGCCGCCCGCTCCTGACCGCGATCAGCCGGCGGCCAGTGTGGTATACACAAATGACGCTGCCGACGATATTAAGCGTGTAGA
>VXNE01000509.1:0-7627 GCA_009840715.1 Gammaproteobacteria bacterium | reverse complement strand
ACCCGCCGGTTCAGCAGCAACTGGCCTGGCGTCGCGCCCGTGCACTCGTCGTCCTCGAACGTGATCACGCCGTTGACCATCACCCACCGGTAGCCCTTCGCGCGCTGCACGCGGCGCCACTCGTCGGCGGGGAAGTCCTGCGCGATCTCGTAGTCCCACTCGGGGACACGCTGCAGGTTCTCGAGGTCGTACACCACGATGTCCGCCGGGGCGCCTTCCTTCAGGAAACCGCGGTCCGAGAAACCCGCGGCCTGGGCCGGCAGGTAGCTCAGGTGGAAGTGCGCTTCCTCGAGCGTCAGCTTGCCCGTATCGCGCACCAGCCACGTCAGGAGGTCCGTCGTGTAGGACCCGCCGGTGAAGAACTTCGTGTGGGCACCGCCGTCGGAGACCCCGGCGATGACGAACGGATCCCGCATCAGCTCCGCCACCAGGTCCGGGTCGGTGCTCGTGGCCTCGCCGCCACGGAACTCGACGTCGAGGTTGCCCGCCACCGCGATGTCCAGCATCGCGTCCACCGGGTCCTTGCCCTCGTCCTCGGCAATGTCGGAGAGCTTGCGCCCCACGTACCTGCCGAGATCCGCGTTGCCGTCGGGCACGCGCACGATGGTCAGGTTCTTGGGCCGCGTCTGCTCGCCGATCGAGGCCAGCTTCGGCTCTTCCTCCTTCAACTGGTCGCGCCGCGCGGGGTCGGCCATCTTGGTCAGGCGTTCCTCGCGGTTGCCCTGGGTCAGCTCGTTCCACGCGGGGCTGTAGTCGTACAGGTTCCACAGGTCCAGCGTGAAGGAGAACCAGGTCCGCACGTTGGCGCCCTGCCCGATGATCCGCAGGCCACGATCGTTGCAGCTCCTGATCCAATCGGTCTCGCCCCTGTGGAACTCCGGCCGATCGTCGAACGCCGCGATCGCGTTGTGCAGCACCGGCCGCTGCGCGCGTTCGGCGAGCGTCTCGAGAAACGCGCGGTCCGCGCTCTTCACCGCGCCGCCAGAGCGCACCGGGTCGCCGCCCTGCGCCTGCGTGATCTGAATGAACCCTTCGCCGCGTTCCCGCAGCACGTCCGCCAGCACCAGGACATCCTCGTCCGCCATGGTGTCCGTGGGCATCGGCGTGCCGTCGTAGTCCGCCTGCAGCGAGTGCTCGCCCAGGCGCTGCACGGAGAATCCGAGCGCGCCCGCGTCCATCGCCTCGTGCAGCAGCCGCTGCATCTCCTTCTGCTCCGCCGGCGTCGCCGGGCGGGACTTCGCCGCCTCGAGGCCCATCACGTAAACCATCAGCGGCGACACGGGCACGAAGCTCACGACGTTGACGCCCTTCGGAATGCGCTTGAGGTTCTCGAGCCACTCCGGGAAGGTGACCCAGTTCCAGGGCATCCCCTCCTTCATCGAGTCGTACGGAATCTGCTCCGTGCGCGTCATCATCAGCAACGAACGTTCCCGGTCCTGCGGATGGCAGGGCGCGAAGCCGAAGCCGCAGTTGCCGAGCACCACCGAGGTGACGCCGTGCCACCCCGAGATCGTGCAGTACGGATCCCAGTGGATCTGGGCGTCGTAGTGCGTGTGCAGGTCCACGAAACCCGGGGCGACGATGAGCCCCTCCGCCTGCAGCTCCCGCGCTCCCGCGCCCGCCGGAATGCGGCCGATCTTCGCGATCACGCCGTCCCGGATCCCGACGTCCCCCTTGAACCGCGGAAGTTGCGTACCATCCACAATCGTGCCGCCGCGAACGACCAGATCGTATTGCGCCATCTCTCTACCCTCCACCCCTGGGTTGACGCCCCGAGTCTATGCCCGGAAACGCACGATGGCAACGACATTTGGAGCACTTTCTGTTACGTTTTGGAGATTCGCTTCCATATCGCGTATCCGATACGCCGGTAATACAACGAATATCAACGGTGTCCGAACTCAGCTTTGACGTTTCCGCCCTGCCGAGCCGCTATCGACTGGCGGTGTGTTCGCTGTGGGACAACTTCGAGCGGCCGAGCCCCGCTCCCGGAGAGGTTCCATGGCACGGGGAAGCGGTCACCGCGGAATGGCTGACGGCCGTCCTCGCGCGCGACGCGCCGGGAGCCCGCGTGGAGGGCATCCAGGTGCTCGGCGGCGACAACGGCTCAAGCGCCCGAAGGACATTCGCCATCGAGTGGAACCGGGAGGGCCGGGCGGCGTCCCTGCCCGAGCGAGTGTTCACCAAGTCAACCCCGACGCTCCCGATGCGACTGTCCGCCGGCAAGGCCGCACCGGCCGAGGGTCAGTTCCTGACGGACTTGCGGCCGCACCTGCCCATCGAGGCCCCACGGTGTTTCTGGACGGGCCGGGATCCGGTGAGCGGACGCTCCTTCCACCTGATGAACGACCTCGTCCACGAGCGCGGCGCCACGTTCTGCCGCGCCGACTCCGAGATCGACCGCGCGCAGGCGGAGCAGGTCATCGACACGCTGGCCGTGCTGCACGGCACGTTCCTGAACGCCTCGTGCGCGCTCGACAGTTCCTTTCTCCGAACCTACGAGAACTTCTTCGACGCCGCGGCCCGCAACCGCATCGAGGCGGGCCACGACGAGGCCATGATCCGGGCCGCACACGTCATTCCCGAAGGCGTGCTCGCGCGCAAGGCATCCATCTGGCCGAGCGCGGTGGAGGCGGCCAAGGCGCACGACCGTTCGCCACGGACGGTCATCCACTCCGACGTGCACCTCGGGAACTGGTACGTCACGGAGGACGACCGCATGGGCCTGAGCGACTGGGCGAGAGTCTGCCGGGGGTTCTGGGGCAGGGACCTGGCGTATTCGCTTATGACCGTGCTCGCCGTCGAGGATCGCCGGGCCTGGGAGCATGCGCTGATCGAACGGTACTGCGATGCCCTCTCGGAGCACTCCGGAGCGGCGTTGGATGTCGACGACGCCTGGGACGCCTACCGGGCGCAGGCATGCCTGGCGCTGCTGATGTGGACGCCTACACTGTGCCCGCCGCCGACGCTGCCGGACATGCAGCCGGAAGCGACGTCGCTCGAGATGATCAAGCGCATCACCACCGCCATGGACGATCACGACATCCTGTCCGTGGCGTGACCGACGGAGGACGCGAGCCTTGGACGACAACACGGACGCGTATCGGGCTCTCGGAGAGGCCGTCGTGCAGGCCCTCGTACTCAATGCCGGGCTACAGCAGGCGAAGGATCCGTCGGTGGACTCCGTGTCGGTGCATCTCGTCTTCGACGTCCGCGCGGACACCGCCGGCCACAGTCTCCTGATCCGCCACGAGCGGGTCGCCGATCCGCCGCTGGAATTGCGGATCGCCGTACCCCCGCCGGCCGATGAGCCGTTGACCAGACCAGCCCCGTAACACAACATTCCCGGATTCGTCCGGGGCAGAGGACCAAGAGATGGCAGCGCAAGCAGATACCCTCGACATCGACAATCTCGACTTCGATCCGGATGCGCTTCGCAGACGGTACGACCATGAGCGCGACAGGCGTCTGCAGCCCCGCGGCGAGGACCAGTACCTCGAGACGAAGGGCGACTACGCCGAGTACTTCGACGCGGACCCGTACTCGGGAGAGGCGCCTTCCCGCGGCCCGTTGACGCTGACGCCCGACGTCATCGTGATCGGCGGCGGGTTCGCCGGCATGTTCGCGGCATACCGCCTGCTGGAAGCGGGATTCGACAACCTGCACATCGTGGAGTCCGGCGCCGACTTCGGGGGCACGTGGTACTGGAACCGGTTTCCCGGCTCGCAGTGCGACATCGAATCGTACTGCTACATGCCCCTGCTCGAAGAAACGAACTACATGCCGACGCAGAAGTACGCCAATGCGCCGGAGATCTTCGAGCACTGCCAACGCATCGCCCGCATGTTCGGCCTTTACGAGAAAGCCATCTTCCAGACGCGCGTCGAGGCGGTTGACTGGGACGATCGCACCAGCCGCTGGACCGTGCGCACGAACCGCGGGGACGACATCGCCGCTCGCATCGTCGTCTCGGCGACCGGTCCCGCCTGCATTCCTCGGCTCCCCGACATCCCGGGCATCCGCGATTTCAAGGGACACTCCTTCCACACGAGCCGCTGGGACTACGAGTACACGGGGGGCGACAGTTCCGGGAACCTGGACCGGCTGCACGACAAGCGCATCGCGGTCATAGGAACCGGCGCGACCGCGGTGCAGTGCGTACCCCACCTGGGTCGGTCCGCCAAGGAGCTCTACGTGTTTCAACGGACGCCGTCCTCCATAGACATCCGCGGCAACGGGCCCACCGATCCCGAGTGGGCGAACAGCCTGCCCGCGGGATGGCAGAAGGAGCGACAGGAGAACTTCAACGACGTACTGACCGGCCAGCCCTTCGAGGTGGACCTGGTCAACGATCAGTGGACCGCCGTGTTTCGCAGCATGAAGAACGTGTTCTTCGCCGGCGAAGGCGATGCGGTGGAGGGCGCGGCGCGGGAGGAGCTGGAACGCCTGAACGAGATCGCCGACTTCGACAACATGAACCGGATACGCGCCCGCGTCAACAAGCTGGTGCAGGACCCGGCGATCGCCGAGACGCTGAAGCCCTGGTACCGGCAGTTCTGCAAGCGCCCGTGCTTTCACGACGACTATCTGCCGACGTTCAACCTGCCCAACGTCACGCTCGTCGACGTGAGCGACAGCTATGGCGTGGAGCGAATCACGGAGGATTCGGTGGTCGCGAACGGCAAGGCCTACCCCGTCGACTGCATCATCTATGCGACGGGGTTCGAGATCAGCACGTCGTACAGGAAGCGGTTGCGCTACGACGTGAACGGCGTGAACGGCCAATCCCTCTACGATCACTGGAAGGACGGGCGTCGAACGCTCCACGGCCACTCGAGCCACGGCTTCCCCAACTGGTTCCTCATCGGCGCAACGCAGGTCGGCGTGTCGGCCAACTACAGCTCCATGGTCGATGAGCAGGCCTTGCAGATCGTGTACATCCTGAAGGAGCTGCGCGAACGCGGCGCGAACTCGGTGCAGCCCACCCTGGAAGCGGAGGACGACTGGGTCCGGGTCATCAAGCAGAGCGCCCAGGATGTGAGCGACTTCTTCGATGCGTGCACGCCGGGCTACTACAACAACGAAGGCAAGCACCGGGAGTCGACAGCCGCCTTCATCGACGCCTATTCGCCGGGCGTCAACGCGTTCAACAGGCTGTTGCAGGAGTGGCGCGGCAAGGGGGACTACGAGGGACTGGCGTTCCGTTGAGCGACTCGGCGAACTCCGCACGCGCGTTCCAGCACCTGGTCGTTTCCGAACGGCCCGGCGTACTGTCCGTCACGATCGACCGGGAAGCGAAGAGAAACGCGCTGAGCCTGGCGGTGCTCCAGGAGATTCGCCGCGTGTTCGAGACCCGCGCCCGGGATGGCAGCCTCAAGGCCGCGACCGTCACGGGGTCCGGGGAGAAAAGCTTCGCCGCCGGCGGCGACCTGAGGGAGCTGGACGCCGTCCGATCCGTCGAAGACACCCGCAACATGTCGGAGCTCGGGAGATCCGCCCTGGACGCCATCCGCAGTTTTCCCGTGCCGGTCGTCGCCATCTTGAACGGCACGGCGCTCGGCGGCGGTGCGGAGTTGGCCATGGCATGCGACTTCCGCCTGGCGACGCCTCGCGCCAGCATCGGGTTCCTGCAGGGCGCACTGAACGTCACGCCCGCCTGGGGAGGCGGCCTGGACCTCATCGAACGCATCGGTTCGGCGCCGGCCCTCAGGCTGCTCGCGACGGCGCAGGTACTGAAAGCGCCCGAAGCCCTGGAGCTCGGCGTGGTCGATGCGCTGGCGGACGCGTCCCGGCCACTTTCTGAATCCGTGGGCAGTTTCCTGGGACCGATCCTGGCAAGAGAGCCACACGTACTGCGGGCGATGAAGGAACTCCGGCTGGCGGCCAGGAGAAACGTCCTGGGCGACCTCGCGGAACTGGAAACACGGCACTTCGTCGACTCCTGGACGCACGATGCGCACTGGGAGGCGGCGGACGGTGTACTGGGTGGAAAGAAATGACCGGCACGAGTGAAAAGGCCGCACCGCGGCGAAACCAGAAGACGATCGGGGGAATCGACGTTCCGCCGGTGGTGACCGCGGACATGGTGGACGCCGCCAATCCCGGCATGCCCGGCGAAGCGCCGTACACGAGGGGCATCTTCAGGGACGGCTACCGGGGCAGGCTCTGGACGTTCCGCCAATACTCCGGGTTCGGGACGGCGGAAGGCACCAACGAGAGATACCGTTTCCTGCTCGACCGGGGCTCGACGGGGCTCTCGGTGGCCCTGGACCTGCCCACCCAGTGCGGCTACGACCCGGACGATCCCATGTCGGCCGGGGAAGTCGGCAAGGTCGGCGTATCGCTGTCGAACCTTGCCGAGGCCGAGATCCTGTTCGACGGCATCGACCTCGGCGGCATCTCGACCTCGATCACCATCAACGGCACGGCGGCCATCGTCTACGCGATGTACGTCGCCGTCGCGGACAAGACCGGGGTTCCGCGGGCCGCCCTCACGGGCACCATCCAGAACGACATCCTGAAGGAATACGTCGCCAGGGGCACCTGGATCTTCCCGGTCAGGCCCTCCATGCGGCTGATCGCCGACACGATTCTCTTCTCGAACGAGCACACGCCCCGGTTCAATCCCATCAGCATTGCCGGGGCGCACGTACGCGATGCGGGTGTCGACGAGGTGGAGGAACTCGGCTACACCCTCGCGAACGGGCTCGCCTACGTGGACGAACTGGCGGCCCGGGGCGCCGACCCCAACCAGTTCGCGAAGCGCCTGAGCTTCTTCTTCTACGTGCACATGAACTTCTTCGAGGAAGTCTGCAAGTTCCGCGCGGGACGACGGCTCTGGGCGAGGCTGCTCAAGGAGCGCTACGGCGTAACGGATCCCAAGGCGCTAATGTTCCGCTTCGGCGTGGTGTGCGGCGGCTCTTCGCTGACGGCCGCCCAGCCGTACAACAACATCGCCCGCGTGGCCATAGAGAACATGGCGGCCGTACTCGGGGGCGCCCAGTCGGTCTTCACCTGCGCCCATGACGAGGCCTACCAGATTCCGTCGGAGTTCAGCGCCGAGACCGCGTTGCGAACCCAGCAGATCCTCGCCTACGAGAGCGGCATCGACAAAACGGTCGATCCCCTTGGAGGCAGCTACTACGTGGAGTGGCTGACCGAGCAGATGGAACAGAAAGCCGAGCAGGTCATCGGCGAACTCGAGGCGTACGGGGGCGTCGAGAAGTGCATCGAGGACGGCTACCTGCAGGCAAGGATCGCGCAGAGCGCCCGGGAGCGGAAGCTCAGGACGGACAGCGGCGAACGGGTGGTCGTCGGCCAGAACGCGTTCCTGAGCGACAGCGACCGCGAGAAGGAGTTCGGCGACGTCTTCCGGTTCGACCCCGCGGCCGGCGGCAAGGTCCTCGAGAAACTGGAGCGCGTCAGGCAGACCAGGAACAACGCCGAGGCGGAACGCTGCCTCTCCGCCCTCGAGAATGCGGCATCGAGTGACTCGGAGAACCTGTTGCCGTACCTGGTCGAGTGCTGCCATGCCTACGCCACCGTCGGCGAGATGACGGGCCGCCTCAAGAATCAATGGGGCGAGTTCAGGGAGCCCGTGCGCTTTTGACGCGCACGGGACGGAGGA